>CAVJWS010000039.1:0-18112 GCA_963653485.1 Prevotella sp. CAG:279 | reverse complement strand
ACCTCGCCGCCCTGCGCGTGCGCCTGGCCCGCCAGGAGCGAGCCGCAAACCAGGCGAATTAGCGGAGCAGGCCTGCCAATTCGGTGGTATAGTCCGTCTCGACAACTGCATATCGTCCAGGGGAGCTGGGGCGTACGGCCCGGCTGAGAGGAGCGACCCAATGCCGCTCGACCCTTGAACCTGATGCGGGTAATTCCGACGAAGGGAGAGCGTATGACGCAGATCGAGGCCGCACGTCGCGGCGAGATCACCCCACAGATCGAGCAAGTCGCCAAAGACGAGTTCCGGGACCCGGAGTTCGTCAGGGAGCGTGTGGCCGAAGGCCGCATCGCCATCCCGGCAAACGTCAACCACCCGAACCTCCACGCCCACGGCGTTGGCGAGGGCCTTCGCACGAAGGTCAACGCCAACCTGGGCATCTCGGGGGACATCCAGGACGCGCCGCAGGAATGGGAGAAGGTGGCCATCGCGCAGAAGTACGGCGCCGACGCCATCATGGACCTCTCCAACTCCGGCAAGACGCGCGTGTTCCGCCGCCAGCTCGTCCAGAAGACGCCCCTTATGGTCGGCACCGTGCCCATGTATGACGCCATCGGCTACCTGGAGACGCCGCTCGTCAAGCTCACCGGCGACGACCTGCTGCGCGTCGTCCGGGCGCATGCCGAGGACGGCGTCGACTTCATGACCATCCACGCCGGCTTCAACCGTCGCGTGCTCGACACCTTCATGGAGACGGGCCGCCTCACCAACATCGTCTCGCGCGGGGGCAGCCTGCTGTTCGGCTGGATGATGACCACCGGCAAGGAGAACCCCTTCTACGAGCGCTTTGACGACCTGCTCGAGATCTGCCGCGAGTATGACGTGACCATCAGCCTGGGAGACGCCTGCCGCGGCGGCTCCACCTACGACGCCACGGACGCCTCCGAGGTGGCCGAGCTCATCGAGCTGGGCAAGCTCACCAAGCGCGCCTGGGACGCCGGCGTGCAGGTGGTCGTCGAGGGCCCCGGCCACATGGCGCTCGACGAGGTGGCCGCCAACATGAAGCTCGAGAAGCGCCTGTGCCACGGCGCCCCCTTCTACGTGCTCGGGCCGCTCGTGACCGACATCGCCCCCGGCTACGACCACATCACCGCGGCCATCGGCGGCGCCGTCGCGGCGAGCTCGGGCGCCGACTGGCTCTGCTACGTGACGCCGGCCGAGCACCTCAAGCTGCCTGACGCCAACGACGTGCGCGAGGGCCTCGTCGCCACGCGCATCGCCGCCCACGCGGCCGACATCGCCAAGGGCGTGCCGCACGCGCGCGACGTCGACAACAAGATGAGCGCCGCACGCCGCCGCGTGGACTGGGACGGCATGTGGGAGTGCGCCCTCGACCCCGAGCGTGCGCAAGAAATCCTGGCCCAGGCTCCGCCTTCGGAGGAGGGCACCTGCACGATGTGCGGCAAGATGTGCGCCGCAAGGACGGTCAACCGCATCATGGAGGGCCTGACCATCGACCTTGGCGAGGAGGAGTAGCGATGAGCGAGTTTGACTTTGTGGGGACCGCCCTCGACGAGGTGCGCGCAACCTGCCCGCTGGTGCACTGCATCACCAACTACGTGACCGTGAACGACTGCGCAAACGCGCTGCTCGCCATAGGCGCAAGCCCCATCATGAGCGACGAGCCCGCCGACGCGGAGCAGATCACGCGCATCTGCGGCGGCCTGGACCTGAACATCGGCACGCTGAACGCCCGCTCCATCGAGGGCATGCACGCCGCGGGCAAGGCGGCCGCCGGGCTTAGGCACAAGATCTTGCTCGACCCGGTGGGCGCCGGGGCCTCCGACCTGCGCACGAACACCGCGGGCGCGCTTCTCGACGAGCTGCCGGTCACGGTGGTGCGCGGCAACATGAGCGAGGTCAAGGCGGTTGCGGGCGCGGCGGCTTCCACGCGCGGCGTCGACGCCAACCCCAACGACGCGGTGACGGATGACAACCTCGCCGAGTCCGTGGCCTTCGTGCGCGCGCTTGCGCAAAGGTGCGGCTGCGTCGTGGCCGTGACCGGCGCCATCGACCTCATCGCCAGCGCGGAGGCGGCCTATGCCGTGCGCAACGGCCTGCCGGTCATGGGCAGGGTCACGGGCACCGGCTGCATGCTCTCGGCCATCACGCCCGCCTTCCTCGTGGCACATGCCGACGCGCTGGAGGCCACGGTCTCCGCGGTGGCCGCCATGGGGCTTGCCGGCCAGGTCGCCGGCTCGCGCATGGGCGAGCTCGACGGCAACGGGAGCTTCCGCACCTACCTGCTCGACGCCCTCTACAACCTCACGGGCGAGCAGCTCGTTGCCGGCGCTCGTGTTGAGAGGGTCGCGTGATGGGGGAGAGGGACGCGTCGGACGAGGGGCGCATGGCGAACGCGGGTGCTGCGGCGGCCTCGTCTGCCCCGGCGTGCGAGGGGCGCGTCCGTGCCGAGACGGACGGCCTCGCCGTTGAGGACGCGACGAGCGAGGGGCGTGTCGCGGATGGGGGATGCGCCATGTCCGAGAAGGCGGCGCCGGCCGAGGCGCGGGGCCCCCGCGCCCGCGGCCGTTGGTCGGCCGATGACATCCGCCGCTCCATGCTGCTCTATGCGGTGACCGACCGCGCCTGGCTGCGTGGTCGCTCGCTTGCCGCTTGCGTGCGCGACGCCATCGCAGGCGGGGCCACCTTCGTGCAGCTGCGCGAGAAGCATGCCGAGCACGACGAGGCCCTCGGGTTGGCCCGCGAGCTCAAGTCCGTGTGCGCCGAGGCCGGCGTGCCGTTCGTGATTGACGACGACGTGGCCCTGGCCGCCGAGGTCGGTGCCGACGGCGTGCACGTGGGCCAGTCCGACATGGCCTGCGCGGCCGCCCGTCGCATCCTCGGCGAGGACGCCATCGTCGGCGTGAGCGCCCAGACGGTGGGGCAGGCCCTGGCGGCCGAGGCCGCGGGCGCCGACTACCTTGGCGTAGGCGCGCTGCACCCGACGCCGACGAAGCCCGACGCGGTCGACGTCACCACAGACGAGCTGCGGCGCATTTGCGAGGCCGTCTCGATCCCGGTCGTGGGCATCGGCGGCGTGGACGCGAGGAGCGCCCGCGAGCTGGCGGGCACCGGGGTCGACGGCGGGGCAGTCGTCTCGGCCATCTTTGCGGCCGACGACTGCCGCGCCGCCGCGCGCGAGCTTGCCGCAGAACTTGGAAAAGCGGTGGGGCGCGCCCGCGACGTTCGCTCCGTGCTGAGCGTCGCCGGGTCCGATTCGTCGGGCGGCGCGGGCATCCAAGCCGACATAAAGACGATCCAGGCGCTGGGCCTCTTCGCGCAGACCGCCGTCACGGCCCTTACCGCCCAGAACACGACGGGCGTCTATGCCGTCGCCCCCACCGACGCGCAGATGGTCGCCGCGCAGATCGACGCGGTGTTTGCCGACATCGTCCCCGGCGCCGTGAAGATCGGCATGGTCCCTTCCGGCGACGTCGCCCACGCGATAGCAGGCCGCCTGCGCGCGCATGGGGCGCGCAACGTCGTCGTCGACCCGGTGATGGTCGCCACGAGCGGCGCCGCGCTTGCCGGCGACGACGCGGTCGGCGTCGAGGCGGCCGAGCTCTTTGGCCTGGCCGCGGTCGTGACGCCGAACATCCCGGAGGCCGAGGCGCTCCTCGGCCTTCTTGGCGCGAAAGCTCCGGTCGGGAAAATCAAGACGGAAGAGGACGCCGCCGCGGCCGCCCTCGCGCTCGCGAGGCGCTTTGGCTGCGCGTTTCTCGTCAAGGGCGGGCACGGCACGCATGACGCCAACGACGTCCTTGCGGCTCCTTCTGCGGACGGGCGCATTGACGTGCGTTGGCTGCGCTCCGAGCGCGTGGACAACCCAAACACGCATGGCACGGGCTGCACGCTCTCCTCGGCCATCGCAGTCGGGCTCGCGCGCGGCCTTTGCCTCTACGATGCCGTCGCCTCTGCCAAGGAGTACCTTACCGGCTGCCTGCGTGCCGGCCTCGACCTCGGCCGCGGCTCGGGCCCGCTTGACCACAACTGGCGCCATCGCTAGACGCCGCGTCACGTGCCTCCTGCGGTTTTGCTACACTCAATCAGCCGCTTTGCGCGGCCATTAGCTGCAACTTGGCGGCCCCCATGCGGGGCCGCGTCTCATGGAAGGGACATATCGTGGTCGAGACGATCGAGAAGCTGGTTCGCGAGGCCGTTGCCGCGGCGCAGGCCGCCGGTGAGCTGCCGGAGTTTGAGGTCGCCGACCTCGGCCTCGAGCGCCCGGCCGATTCGGCCAACGGCGACTGGACGAGCACCGTGGCGCTGCGCAGCGCCAAGGCCGCGCACATGGCCCCGCGCGCCATCGCCGAGGCCATCGTGGCCCACATGGACGCTTCCGACGAGGTCGACCACGTGGAGGTCGCCGGCCCCGGCTTCGTGAACGTCTACCTCTCCACCGCCGCCGGCAACGAGGTCTTCCGCACCGTGCGCGAGCAGGGCGAGAACTTCGGCCGCTCCAACCTCGGCGCCGGCCAGCGCGTGCAGGTGGAGTTCGTCTCTGCCAACCCGGTGGGCCCCCTGCACATCGGCCACGGCCGCTGGGCCGCGCTTGGCGACTCGCTCGCCCGCGTGCTCACCCACGCCGGCTACGAGGTCGAGCGCGAGTACTACGTGAACGACCACGGCAACCAGATGAACACTTTTGGCAACTCGGTCTCCGAGCGCTACCTCCAGCTCGCCCAGATCATGGGCGAGCGGGGCGTCGACGCCCACGCTGCCCACGAGGCCCTCATCGCCGACTGGTCCGCCTTCGTGAGCGACGAGGCTGACGAGCACCCCGACTCCCACCCCTATATGGACGCCTTCCGCAACAAGCTCGGCGCCGACTCCTACGGCGGCGACTACATCATCGACCTGGCCGCCCACTTCATGGAGGCCGACGGCACCAAGTGGGTTTCGGCGGACGCCGACGAGCGCATGGTGAGCTTCCGCGAGCGCGGCTACAAACTCATGCTCGAGGACATCTCGCACACCTGCGAGGACATGCGCACCACCTTTGACCAGTGGTTCTCCGAGCGCTCCCTCTACGTGAAGGACGAGCAGGGCACGAGCCCCGTGGAGCGCGCCTTCGCCAAGCTGCGCGAGCAGGGCTACCTCTACGAGGCCGAGGGCGCCCTGTGGTTCCGCTCCACCGACTTTGGCGACGACAAGGACCGCGTGCTCGTGAAGGCCGACGGCGCCTACACCTACTTTGCCTCCGACGTGGCCTACCACTGGAACAAATACGAGCGTGTGGACCACGTCATCGACGTCTGGGGCGCCGACCACCACGGCTACATCGCCCGCGTCCGCGCCGCCACCGACGCCCTTGGCTACGAGGGCAAGTTCGAGGTGCTGCTCGGCCAGCTGGTGAACCTTTTGCGCAACGGCCAGCCGGTGAAGATGAGCAAGCGCAAGGGCACCATGGTGCCGCTGCGCGAGCTGCTCGACGAGGTGGGCGCCGACGCTACGCGCTTTACGCTCGTCTCCAAGAGCTCCAACCAGATGATCGACTTCGACATCGAGGCCGCCAAGCGCCAGGACAACACCAACCCCGTCTACTACGTGCAGTACGCCCACGCGCGCATCTGCTCCATCCTGCGCCGCGCCGCCGGCGTCACGGCCGAGGAGGCCGCGAAGCTGGGCATGGACGAGGTCGCCGCCAAGGCCTGCCCCATCGACTGCGACCTCAGCGTTCTCACCGACCCCACCGAGGCCGCGCTCGCCCGCAAGCTCGGCGAGTTTGGCGAGCTGGTTGAGGGCTGCGCCCGCGACCGCGCACCCTTCCGCCTCACGCACTACGCCGCCGAGCTGGCCGGCGCCTTCCACGCCTTCTACACCGTCTGCCAGGTGCTCCCCAGCGAGGGCCGTCCGGTGGACGAGGGCCTCTCCAGGGCGCGCCTCGCCGCCTGCGACGCCTGCCGCCGCGTGCTGGCGCTCACCCTCAACCTCATCGGCGTGACCGCCCCCGAGAGGATGTAGCGTCTGCGAGCGCGGTGGCCGCACGTCGCTGGTTTGCCGTGCGCGTTGCTGGCTTTGTCTGCGTTACTCGCTGGGCGATTTTGCCTAGCGGAATGGTGTAGTTTGCTTCCCTCTCTCTTTGGAAGGCCAGTCGCCAAAGTCCCGCGCCACGAGCATAATCAGTCGGTATTCGGAACGTTTTCTAGCTTTATGCGCCGCCCGTCCCGCACGCCCGGGGCGGGCGGATTTTTTCTCAAAGATAGTCCCTAAATATTCGTTAATTTCGCATCGATTTGGCGTATCCTAAAGGCTGAAATACGAGTGACTATTCGGGAGGTTCCTTCGTGAACGTTCGCGAGTATCTGTCGGTCCGCCGGGCCTTTTCGCTCGTCAGACAGGGGATGCCTGCTGAGGAACGAATAACCTTTGAGGAGCTGGCGATCGCCTGCCACCTCGGCAATCTCGGGCGCCCTCTGAGGACGTCGGAGATTGCCGAGTACCAGGGGGTCCTCCGGCCCACGATGACCCACAGGACGGGCCACCTCGAGGAGCTCGGACTCATCTCTCGAGAGGCCGGCACGACCGACCGCCGCAGCATCTGGTGCTCCATAACCGAGCTTGGCCTGCGCCGCGTCGAGTCGCTGTGCCAGTCGGTCTGCGACCACATCAAGAACGGGATGCCGCTTTCCCGTTGCGTGGCGCCGCGTATGCAGCTTGTGATTGACGAGATGGGCTCCATGTCGGTCTCCTCGTCAGACCTCGTGCTTTTGGGCCTTGTTTCGCACGAGGAGAACTCCGAGGTCAGCGTGGGCGACCTTGTCGGCGGCCTCGGCCTTTTGCAGCCCACGGTCTCCATGGCGGTCTCCTCGCTCGAGAAGGCCGGCCTGGTGAGCCGCCTGAGGGATGAGGTCGAGCCGGGGCGCGCCTTGCCCGTGCGCCTCACCGAGGCGGGCCGCGAGCTCGCTTACGAGCTTGCCAAGCGCGTGGACGCCATGCGCGTCCGTCGCCCGAGGAACGCGTAGGGGATAGCCGAGCTTTTGCGCGATTTCCCGGTTGCTTCGCAGCCGTTGTTTGTTTGCAAGGCCGCACACGCGTGTTCCGGGCGTACAACCTGACAGGTCGAACTCGAGCCGAGTGACCCGCCCACCTTGCGCTAGGCGGGTTTTTACGTGCTTGACGGCGTAATCCGTGCTATAGTCTGCCGTGTTGGGCCGCATGGCCCGTCGCGCCGCATGTTGGCGCACCCTTCACTTTCCCAACTTGCATCGCGCCGCGGCCTAGGTCCGCGCAAGGCCCATACGTGCGGGTTGGGAGGCGACCATTCGCCTGACTTTAAGGATATTTCAGTGGCAGAAGAAAACACCGAGTCCACGCCGGCACCCAAGCGCCGTCCTGGTCGCCCTCGCAAGGACGAGGCTGCGACGGAAGGCCCCGCGTCTGAGGTCAAGCCGGCAAAGGTGAGAAAGACTAAGTCCAAGGCCGCAACTTCCGAGGCCGCGCCCGCCGAGGCCGAGGCCAAGCCCAAGCGCACCCGCAAGCCCAAGGCTTCCAAGGAAGGCGAGCCCGCCACGGCGGCGCCCAAGCCCGAGAAGGCCGACAAGCCCGAGAAGGCCGACAAGCCCGAGAAGGCCCCCAAGCCCGAGAAGGCCCCCAAGCCCGCCAAGGATAAGGCTCCCAAGGCCGAGAAGCCCGCTAAGCCGGCCGCCGAGCAACCGCGTGAGGCCGCCCCGTCCGCAGACGCCGGCCAGCAGGCCCCTGCGGGCGAGGAGGGCTCCTTCAAGCGCCGCCGCCAGCGCAACCGCAAGGGCGAGGCCTCCGAGGGCAACTCCAGCAACGGCGGCCAGAACGGCGGCCAGGACAACGGCCAGGGCAACCAGAACGGCAACCAGGGCTACCAGGGCCGCCAGCGCGACCGTCAGGCTCGCCCGGGCCGCGGCGCCCAAAACCAGCAGAACAACCAGCGGCAGTACGGCAATGCCAACAACCGCCGCCGCAACCGCCACAACAGCGCGGGCAACGGCAACTCGCAGATCGTGATGCCGCGCCTCTCGCGCGAGGACCTGCAGCAGATGCTCGTGGCCGAGCTCCGTCACGAGGCCGCGGGCCTGGGAGTGGAGTACGTGGGCGTCCGCAAGGCCGACCTCGTCGAGGCCGTCTACGTGGCCTCGGCCCGTGCCGAGGGCTTCCGCGAGGCCACCGGCGTGCTCGACATCACCAACGAGGGCTATGGCTTCGTCCGCACCGCCAACTACATGCCCGGTGACGACGACGCCTTCGTTCCCCAGCAGCTCATCAAGCATCTCGGCCTTCGCCGTGGCGACTGGATTAGCGGCACCGTGCGCCCGAGCCGCCCCAACGACAAGTACCCGGCGCTGCAGAAGGTCTCTAGCGTGAACGGCCTTCCGCCCGAGCAGATCCGCTCCCGCCCGCGCTTCCGCGACCTCACGCCGGTCTATCCCAACGAGCGCCTGCGCATGGAGCACGGCAAGGACTCCATCACCGGCCGCGCCATCGACCTGGTGGCGCCCATCGGCAAGGGCCAGCGCGGCCTTATCGTGAGCCCTCCCAAGGCCGGCAAGACCACCGTGCTCAAGCGCGTCTGCGAGTCCATCGCGGCAAACAACCCCGAGGTCTACCTCATCTGCCTTCTGGTGGACGAGCGTCCCGAGGAAGTCACCGACATGCAGCGCTCCATCAAGGGCGACGTCGTGGCCTCCACCTTCGACATGCCGGCCGAGAACCACACCACGGTCTCCGAGCTTGTGATCGAGCGCGCCAAGCGCCTGGTCGAGATGGGCCGTGACGTCGTGGTGGTGCTCGACTCCATCACGCGCCTCGCCCGAGCCTACAACCTCGCCGCCCCGGCCTCCGGCCGCATCCTGTCCGGCGGCGTGGACTCCGCGGCGCTCTACCCGCCCAAGAAGTTCCTGGGAGCTGCCCGCAACATCGAGAACGGCGGCTCGCTCACCATCCTGGCCTCGGCGCTCGTCGAGACGGGCTCCAAGATGGACGAGGTCATCTTCGAGGAGTTCAAGGGCACCGGCAACATGGAGCTCAAGCTCGACCGCGAGCTGGCCGACAAGCGCATCTTCCCGGCCATCGACCCGGTTGCTTCCGGCACGCGCAACGAGGAGCTGCTCATCGACGCGAGCCTGCAGCCCTTCGTCTGGGGCATCCGCCGCATCCTGGCCAACATGAACAACATCGAGCGCGCCGAGGCCTCGCTCATCAAGGGCCTGCGCGCCACGAGCACCAACGAGGAGTTCCTTATCCGCTCGGCCAAGAAGGCCCAACAAAGCGAGTACGTGGACTCTCTCTAAATCAACCGGAGAAACGAGCTCGCATGGCCTATGGGGCCGGCGTTCCCAATTGCGGGAATGCCGGCCCTTTTGCTAACGATCCTTCGTTTGGACTTGCGTGGAGCCGCCACCGTGGTTTTGGGCGAGGGGTATGCCTGGTTTTCCAAACACAAGGAAGAGCCGCTGTTGTATAGTCTCATCTGTGGGACTTTCTTGCCCACGTATCTAACATCAACCGAGCGACGGTACTCGCAGACCAAACACACCAAGCCGTTGCCCGCCAGACCCCGCCAGCATCGCTCGCGTGGCCCGTCGCGCAATACCTCAACAATCTGCGGAACCGTCGCCTCCTAGAGGGGGCGTATGGTCATGACGAGCAGGCACACCAATCCTGCCATCTATGCCGGCCTTGCCGGAGCGGCCGCGTGGGCTTGCCCCACGTGCGCGGATGCGCTCACGGTCTTTGGCGCCGATGTCTCTCTCTCGCAGCCCGGCGTCTCCTTTGCCCTCGGCTGCTTCGTGGGCGCCGCCGTCGCCTGCGGCACCTCGGCCGTCGTCACCCATGCGGCGGAGGTCCGCCGCGAGCGCGAGCGTGCGGAGCAGGCGGTTGAGGCCCATGCCGCGCGCGCACGCAAGGCCCGCGCCGAGCAGGACCAGGCGCGCATGGCCGAGCACGCCGCCTACGTGGCAGCCCAGAACGCCCAGCAAAAGATTGCCTACGCCGAGGCCATGGAGGCCAAGCAGGCCGAGGCGGAGGCCGCGCTTTGTCGTGCCCGTGAGGCCGAGCAGAACGGCGCCGAGCGCAGGGTGGCCCCCCAGACCACGGCCCAGTTCGTCATGGCCGCCCAGCAGAGCGCCGCGCGTGCGGCCGGTCCGCAGAGCACGGCGCAGTTCGTAGCCGCGGCCCAGCGGGGCTCCTCTTACTCCGGCGCCCGCCAGCAGAACGCGGCCCAGGCCGCGCCGCAACCCGCTCGTCGCGCAAGCGCCGCGGACCCGCAGGCGGCCCCCTCGCAGGCAGCCGGCCGCCAGCCCCAGTTCTCCCGGGGCGCTCGCCAGCAAGGCGCCCCTGCCGGTCAAAACGCGCAGGCATCCCAGCCTGCGCCCCGCTACACCGTGCCCTCGCACTACGGGGTGCCCGGCGCCGCCCACGATGACCCTTGGGAGCTGTGGCAGGCGGACGCCAATGCCGATTACCTCGACGTTGCCGAGGACTACGTCAATCGCATCACCCTCAGGGACCGCATGGCCGCCCGCGCCAAGGGCGTGGCCGGCGTTCTGGCCGAGCGTCTTGGGTCCTCCAAGATGGAGGGCCTGCCCGTGATCGCCCGCGCCGATGGCTCGGTTGGCGACGTGGGGGAGCAGTGGTGGAACAACGCGGTCGGAGACGAAGTGCGTCCCGTTGGCGAGGGGATCGCCGGGCTTCGTGGCGTTAACGAGTCCATGGCCGCCAACAGCGCCGTCCTCTTTACCACGCAGACCGTCCAGCAGGCCCAGGCGGCCAAGGGCGCCTGGCAGGCCCAGCAGCGTGCGGCGCAGGCCGGCGCCGCGCCTTCCGGCCAGCCATACGCCTCTGCCGCAGCCCAAAAGCCCGCTCGTCCCGCGGCCCAGCGCCCCCAGGGTGCCGCCCGCCCGCAGCAGGCCTCTCCTGTGCAGGCAACCGCCGCGGGCCAGCGTCCCGTTGCGCAGCCGGTGCAGGCCAATGTTGCTCGTCCGGACCAGGCATGCGCCGCCCACCCGGTGGCCTCCCAGGTTCCGCCGGTGAACGTGGCTTTCCAGCAGGCCGTTCGTCCTGGCGCCGTCCAGGCTCCGCAGGCGCGCGCCACGGCTCCAAGCGCCCAGCCTTCTGCGACTGGCACGGCGCCTAGCGCCCAGCGTCCCGTGACCGCCGCGGCGCCCCAAGGCGCCCCCCGTGGCGTCGCCGCGCAACCGTCCGCCTCGCAGCCGGTGCCGCGTGCGGCACGCCCCGCGAACTCGCAACCCCTAAGCGCCGCCCGCCCCGCGCAGACCGCACCTGCGCAGGGCGGCGCCGGCCAGCCTTTTGCCGCCCGAACCGACCGCGAGACCATAGCCGCTCGCCTCGGCGACCCCAAGGTGGCCTTCCCCGACAAGAAGGCCACGCGCTGGAGCGACGAGCAGCAAGACCTGTGGCAGGTGGCCCTGGCGGCCCTCGACGAGCGCACCAACGAGGAGATCGCCCTGCGAGCAGCCTCCGACCCCATGCCGCTTGTCACGTCCTCGAGCTATGACGAGCTCGACGAACCAGACCACATCGAGCCCGCCACCCAGTTCATGGCGTTTAAGCCCCAGGCCGGCAAGCCCGACGTGGTTGATGCCGAGAGCTACGTTGACATGCTGGTTGACCAGGAGCTTTCCAAGAGCGAGAGCCCGGCGGTGCGCAAGCTCGCCAAGCACGGCATCCGCGACTTCTTCCGCGTGGTGGACGGTGGTACCCACGGCTTTAGGCCCACTTCGCCCACCAAGCCCGGCAGCCTCGCGCTTCAGGCCTAGCGCATGGCGAGCGTCGAGACCAAGACCCAAGGCGACTCGGGCCACCGCATCCCTTTGTGGGTGCGGTGGCTCCTTGTGTGCGCCTGGGCCCTCTTCATTTGGAGCAGGTCGATGTTCGCCGGGCCCGAGTCCACGGCCCAGAGCGACTTCGTGGTGGCCATCGTGCGGCCCGTCTTTGACCTGCTGGGCGTCACGGACCCCTCAATCAGGTCCTTCGTGGTTCGCAAGGCGGGGCACTTCACCGAGTACTGCATCCTGGGGGTCCTTGCCGCCACCACGGGCGCAGGCTTGCCTCAGGCCGCCACGGGTCTGCTCGTTCCCAGCGCCGACGAGACCATCCAGCTCTTCGTCCCCGGCAGGAGCGGCCAGCTCAGCGATGTCTGCCTCGACGTCTGTGGCTTCACCTGCGGCTTTGTGGTTGCCCGGCTTGTCGTAAAGCTGCGCCGTCGCGCCACGCATCGCGAGCAGGGCTGAGCCGGGTGCGAAAGGCACCAAGTGAGCCCGTCATGTGCCTAGCCCCTTTTTCCTGGCTCAAGCGCGAGGCAAGAGCCGCTGCCGGGGCAAGCCTCGCATAAGCCGGGTAGGGGAGACATCCCTTGCGAAAGCTGCACTGCGGCCGAGCCCGCCCGGTTATCGCATCTCCCATAGCCAAAGCTCGTCAAAAATGCCCCGGCTGAAATGTCAGCCGGGGCCTTTCGATCGTCTCTGTGGCGGCGCTACAGGTACTCGATCTGGGCGCCGTCATTGTCGCAGGTGAGGATGTGGGTCTCGCAGGAGGGGAACTGCTCGCGCAGGCGCACCTGCAAGAACTTGGCCACGATGGTGTCGTCGGTGACGGCCATGAGCGTGGAGCCCGAGCCGCTGATCCACATGGTGGCCGCCCCGCCCTCGAGGCAGGTCTTACGGATGGCCTCGTAGTCGGGGATGAGCGCGCGGCGGTAGGGCTCCTGCAGGCGGTCGTCGTTGGCCGCGGCGATGAGCTTGGTGTCGCCGGTCTCTAGCCCTCGGGTGAGGCCCGCGATGCGCCCCATCTGCCACACGGCGTCTGAGAGCGGCACCTGCTGCGGCACGACCTTGCGCGCCTCGCTCGTGTGCACCTCGTAGGGCGGGATCACGGTGACGAAGCGCAGCTTGCGGCTCACGTCGTAGCGCAGGCAGCAGGGCAGCTCGCCCTGCGGGGTGAAGGAGCACACGGCCGCGCCCAGGATGGCGGGCGCCACGTTGTCGGGGTGGCCCTCCACCTGCGTGGCCATGGCCACGAGCTCCTCGCGCGTGACGGTGTGGCCGGTGAGCGCGGCGGCGGCCATGATGCCGGCCACCACGCAAGTTGAGCTTGAGCCCAGGCCGCGTGCCACGGGCACCTCGGTCTGGATGTCAAGCGCCACGCCAAAGGGCTGCTCGTCCCAGTGGGCGAGGGCGTTCACGAGCGAGACGTAGACGAGGTTGTTCTCGTTGCGGAACTCCTCGGGGCATCCCGTGATAACGAGCCCGTCGGCACGCTCGAAGGTGAAGTGCGAGTAGAGCGAGACGGCCATGCCCAGGGTGTCGTAGCCGATGCCCAGGTTGGCGCTGGTGGCGGGAACGGAAATCTTAATCATGCGAGGATCCTCGTCGCGCTGGCCTCAACGTAGGCGTTCATCTCGGGCACGATCACCACGTCGGAGAAGCGCTCGTCTGCGCTGCGCAGGGCCGAGAGCGCCGCCGGCGCCACGGTGCCGGTGAGCTCGGAGAGCTTGTCCATGCAGGTAAAGCCGTCGAGGCCCGTGGTGTCGTGGCCCAGGGCCGCCAGCACGTCGGCGCTGAACTTGTAGGGGCTTGCGGTGGACAGGCACACGCGGGCCACGCCGTCGGCCGGCATGGCGTCCAGCACGTGCTTGGCCACGGCGGTGTGCGGGTCGAGCAGGACGTGGTTGGCCTCCCAGGCCTGGCGGATGGTGGCGCAGGTGGCCTCGTCGTCGGCGCGGCCACAGGCAAAGGTGGCGTGGAGCTTCTCGAGCAGCCCGGCCGGCACGGTGTAGGCGCCCTTCTCGGAAAGGTCGGCCATGAGCGAGCTTACGAGCTCGCAGTCGCCCTCGGACAGGTAGAACAGCAGGCGCTCGAGGTTGGACGAGACCAGGATGTCCATGGAGGGGGAGATGGTCTTGTGGAAGGGGCGGCGGCGGTCGTAGGTGCCGGTGGTGATGAAGTCGGTGAGGACGTCGTTGGCGTTGGAGGCCACGGCCAGGGTGCGCACGGGCAGGCCCATGAGCTTGGCGTAGTAGCCGGCCAAAACGTCACCGAAGTTGCCGGTGGGCACGCAGAAGTCAACCTGGTCGCCAAGCGTGATGGCGCCGTTGGCCACGAGCTGGGCGTAGGCGTCGAAGTAGTAGGTGACCTGCGGCACGAGGCGGCCGACGTTGATGGAGTTGGCGCTCGAGAGCACGACGTTCTTCTCGGCGAGGCGGTCGCGCAGGGAGGCGTCGGCAAAGATGCACTTCACCTCGGTCTGGGCGTCGTCGAAGTTGCCCTCGATGGCGCAGACGGCGACGTTGCTGCCGCGCTGGGTGGCCATCTGCAGGCGCTGGACGTCAGAGACCTTGCCGTGGGGGTAGAACACCGTGACGCCGGTGCCCGCCACGTCGGCAAAGCCCTCGAGCGCGGCCTTGCCGGTGTCGCCGCTCGTGGCGGTGACGATCATGACGCCGCGGCCGTCGCCCTCGCGGCTCACGCGCATGAGCTGGGGCAGCATCTGCAGGGCCACGTCCTTGAAGGCGCTCGTGGGGCCGTGCCACAGCTCCAAGACCCAGTCGCTTCCGCAGGGCGTCACGGGCGTGACGGCGCTCGAGTCAAAGTTGGCGCCATAGGCGGCGCGCACGCAGCCGTCGATCTCTTCGGCCGTGAAGTCGTCGAGCAGATGGCCCAACACGGCGCGGGCGCGGTCCTGGTAGGTGCCGGCCATGAGGCTTGCCAAGTCCGGCGCGCCCGCGGTGACGTCGTCTCTCACATACAGGCCCCCGTCGGCGGCGATTCCCTCGAGAATTGCCTGCTTGCTTGTTAAGGATTCGTTTCGCGAGCGAGTGCTGTGGTAGAACGTTGTCACTGCTTTCTCCTTGTGTCGAAGCGTCTTTGCGCGAGCGCCTGTTACAAGAGGCGCTCAAGGCGTTTTCGGCATAATAACGCGCCAGAAAGCAGGCCGGGCCCACATGGGCCACGTGAGACAATCTGGTAACGAAGCCCACGGCTAGCCCCTGCGAGGAGCGACATGATCAAGATCACCAAGTTCGGAGGCTCGAGCGTCGCCGACGCCGGCCAGTTCAAGAAGGTCAAGGGAATCATCGAGGCCGACGAGGGCCGCCGCTTCGTGGTGGTCTCGGCCGCCGGCAAGCGCAGCTCGGACGACAACAAGATCACCGACCTGCTCTACCTGGTGGACGCCCACCGCACCTACCACGTGGACTGCACCCCGCTGCTCGCCGACATCAAGAGCCGCTTCGTGGGCATCGCGGACGAGCTCGGCCTTTCCTACCCCATGGCCGAGAAGTTCGACGAGTTCGCGGCCAACATCAAGACCTACTCCACCGAGTACATCGTGAGCCGTGGCGAGTACTTCACCGCCCAGCTCATGAGCGAGTACCTCGGCCTTCCCTTCGCCGACGCCGCCGACTACGTGCGCTTCCACCACGACGGTACGCTCGACATGGAGCGCACCTGCGACCGCATCCACGACCTGGTGGTCCGCGAGGGCTGCTTCGTCCTGCCGGGCTTCTACGGCGCCACGAGCGAGGGCGACATCCGCCTGTTCAGCCGTGGCGGCGGCGACATCACCGGCGCCATCGCCGCGCGCGCCCTCAACGCCGACCTCTACGAGAACTGGACCGACGTCTCGGGCTTCCTCACGGCCGACCCGCGCATCGTCAAGCGCCCGCGCGCCATCCGCCGCATCACCTTCGACGAGATGCACGAGCTCTCCTACATGGGCGCCTCGGTGCTGCATGAGGAGGCCATCTTCCCGGTGCGCGAGGCCAACATCCCCATCGCCATCCTCAACACCAACCACCCCGACGAGCGCGGCACCATCATCCAGGAGCGCGTGGAGCCCTCCGCCGACGACCCGGTGATCACCGGCATCGCGGGCAAGAAGGACTTCCTCACCGTCCACATCGCCAAGGCCAAGATGGGCAACTCGGTGGGCCTGCTCGCCCGCACGCTCGCCATCTTCGAGCGCTACGACATCTCGGTGGAGCACGTGCCCACCGGCATCGACTCGTTCGGCGTGGTGGTCAATGGCGCCGACGTGCGCGACAAGATCTACTCCATCATCGCCGACATCCAGCGCGAGCTTAAGCCCGACGAGGTCAAGGTCATCGACGAGCTCGCCCTCATCAGCGTGGTGGGCCGCAACATGTCCAACCGCCCCGGCACCTCGGGACGGCTGTTCAACGAGCTGGGCTCCAAGGGCATCAACATCCGCCTCATCACGCAGAGCTCGCAGGAGATCAACATCATCTTCGGCGTGAACAACTCAGATTTCGAGAAGACCATCCGCGCCGTCTACGACGCCTTCCTGGACGAGGAGTAAACCATGGCAGATACCAAGAACGTCGCGATCCTGGGCGCCACCGGCGCCGTGGGCACCCAGATGCTCGAGTGCCTGGCCGAGCGCAACTTCCCGGTGGGGGAGCTTCGCCTGCTGGCCAGCGCCCGCTCCGCCGGCAAGAAGGTTGCCTTTGCCGGCCGCGAGGTTGAGGTCATGGAGGCCACTCCCGAGGCCTTCGAGGGCATGGACATCGTGCTCGGCGCCGCCGGAGACGCCACAGCCAAGGAGCTTCTGCCCGAGGCGGTGCGCCGCGGCGCCACCGTGGTGGACAACTCCCACGCCTTCCGCCTTGACGCCGACGTGCCGCTCGTGGTGCCCGAGATCAACCCCGAGGACGTGGCCTGGAACAAGGGCCTCATCTCCAACCCCAACTGCGCCACCATCATCGGTTTGGTGCCCACCTGGCCGCTGCACAAGCTGGGCCACGTGACGCGCATGGTTGTCTCCACCTACCAGGCCGCCAGCGGCGCCGGCGTGCCGGGCATGGCCGAGCTCGAGAGCGAGCTTGAGGCCCTCGGCCGCGGCGAGCAGATGCCTGCGCCCACCGCCTTTGCCGACCAGCTCGCGAGCAACCTCATCCCGCAGATCGGTGGCGAGAAGTTTGAGGGCTTCACCTCCGAGGAGATGAAGATGCAAAACGAGGGCCGCAAGATCATGCACCTGCCCGAGCTGCGCGTGAACTGCACCTGCGTGCGCGTGCCCGTCCTGCGCTCCCACTCCGAGAGCGTGACGCTCGAGTTCGAGAACCCGGTCTCGCTCGAGGAGGCCCGCGAGGCGCTCGCCGGCGCCCCCGGCGTGAAGCTCGTGGACGACCTCGGCGCCGAGAAGGCGTGCGACCGCTTCCCCATGCCGCTCTACACCAGCGACCAGGACCTCGTGTGGGTTGGCCGCATCCGCCGCGACATCTCCAACCCCAACGAGGGCTGCGGCATCACCTTCTGGTGCTGCGGAGACCAGATTCGCAAGGGCGCCGCCACCAACGCCGTCCAGATCGCCGAGCTGCTTCTCTAGGGTTTGCATCCTTGTCATAGCTCAAGGCTTAGGCCGCTGCGCACCAGGTGCGCAGCGGCCTTTCTTATGGTGGGGCGCTGTGGGATGGCGTGAGGTGGCACGCCGCGTTGCGGGGTGGCACGTCACGCCCCTTCCTCCGCCACCACGCGGCGCGTCGCGTCCCTGCAGGCGCAGGGGAGCGGCGTATTTGCTAGAATGGCTCAGCACGCGCCCTTAGCTCAGCTGGATAGAGCACCGGACTTCTAATCCGACGGTCGAGCGTTCGAATCGCTCAGGGCGCACCATTTCAGGCGCAGGGGCCAGGCTCCCAAACGGGGGCCTGGCCTTTTCTAGTGCGCCAGCAAGGACCATGGCCGTGTCCCGTCAGGGTCGCTCCCACGACCCTCATGTAAGAGCTGCTCTGGGCCGTTCTCCTTAGTGTGCGGTCGCACTGCCAAGCCTCGCCGCAGGCGCGTATGCACTAAACCTGAGAGCTTTTAGGTCATCTACCTCGGATTTTGACGAAAGTTCAAAAAATCTCAAATTTTCGCTTGCGCCTGGCGCGGCTGCTGTGCATAATAGACAAGCTGCTTAAAGAGGTGGCGAGATGGTGGGTGTAGCTCAGTTGGCAGAGCGACGGACCGTGGCTCCGTAGGTCGAGGGTTCGAACCCCTTCACCCACCCCATCTTTAAAGCACGGACCGTTAGCTCAGCTGGTAGAGCAGGGGACTCTTAATCCCAAGGTCCAGGGTTCGAG
>CAVJWS010000038.1:3586-18314 GCA_963653485.1 Prevotella sp. CAG:279 | reverse complement strand
TCGCTGCCGGGCAAGGGCATCCCGGACGCCTTCGCCACCCACACCGAGGAGGAGAGCGCGGAGTATCTGGGCCAGCTCGCCTTTCGCTCCGACGGCATGATGGCCTACATCCAAATCCCCAAGATTGGCCAGGCGCTGCCCATCTACCACGGCACGTCGGACGAGTCCCTGGCGCGCGGCGTCGGGCACCTGCAGGGCTCGGCCCTGCCCGTGGGCGGCGCCTCCACCCACTGCGTGCTCTCGGCCCACCGCGGCCTGCCGAGCGCGAGCCTCTTCACCGACCTCGACAAGCTCGGCGAAGGCGACCACTTCTACCTGCATGTGCTTGACAGGGTGCTGGCCTACGAGGTCGACCAGGTGCTGGTGGTGGAGCCCGACCAGACCGAGTCGCTCGAGGTGGCGCAGGGCCAGGACCTCGTGACCCTCGTGACCTGCACGCCCTATGGCGTGAACACCCAGCGCCTGCTCGTGCGTGGGCACCGCGTGGCCTACGACGCCGAGGTGGCGAACGCCGAGGAGAGCGCAGGTCCCGCCTGGTCCATCTTTACGCAGTACTGGCTGTGGGTCGTGGGCGGCCTTCTCGTGGTGGCGCTCTTCGCGCTCCTTCTCTGGCGCCGCAGGGGCGACGGAAGGGACGTGCGCAGCGCGCGTGGACGTCATGCACTGGGCCGTGCGGTGGAAGGAACGGGGCTGAGCGGGCGGCCGGGGAATCCGGGCGGCTCTGATGGCCAGCGCTTTGCTCGCCAAGAGGATGCCGCGCACCGGCCCGATGACTCGCAACGTGGTGACGGCCATGAGTAATCGCGGCAAAGGGGGCCTGCGCGACGTGCTGGGCGTTGTGCTGCCGGCACTCGTGTTCCTGGTGGGCCTCGGCTTTCTGCTTTACCCGAGCGTGAGCGACCTGTGGAACCAGTGGCGCGAGAACCAGCTCATGAGCGGCTATGACGAGCAAGTGGCCCAGCTCACCGATGACGAGCTCGCCCAGATGCTCGCCGCGGCGCAGGCCTACAACGCCTCGCTCGACCCGTCGTTTTCCGATGCCTTCACCGGCGAGCAGCTGCCGCAAGACGATGAATATTGGAGCCTGCTCGACCCAAACGGCACGGGCGTCATGGGCTACGTCGAGATTCCCAAGATTGACCTGCGCCTGCCGCTCTACCACGGCACAGGCGTCGGGGCCCTGCAACGCGGGCTCGGACATTTGGGCGGCACCTCGCTTCCCGTGGGAGGGGCGGGCACGCACTGCGTCATCAGCGGCCACCGCGGCCTGCCGAGCGCCCTGCTCTTCACCGACCTGGACCAGCTGCAGGAAGGCGACCGCTTTGGCCTCCACGTGCTGGGCCAGACCCTGGCCTACGAGGTGGACCAGGTCTTGGTGGTGGAGCCAGACGAGGTCTCTGCCCTCAAGCCCGAGCAGGAAGGCGACTACGTGACCCTGCTCACCTGCACTCCCTACGGCGTGAACACCCAGCGCCTGCTCGTGCGCGGCCACCGCGTTGCGGATATGGGCAATTCGGGCGAGGTCACGGCCGCAAACCAGGTCTCCCGCAGCCTCGGCCTCAAGGGTAAGATTGGCCTGGCGCTGTTTGCGCTCGTGGTCGCCTTTGGCATCGCCGCTCTTGTGCGGCGACGTGCGGGCAAGGGGTCAACCAACGAAGGAGCTCACTTCCGTGAATAGGCTAGTTAAGAACTTGATGCTCGCCGTTGTGGCGGTTGCCTGTGCCTGCCTGCTTGCGGCGCCTGTGCCCGCCTGCGCCGCGGACAGGGTTGACCCCAGCCGCGCCTGCTCGCTTGCGCTCACCGCAAAGGCGGGGGACGTGGCCGTGGAGGGCTCGGAGTTCAAGCTCTGGCGCGTGGCCTCGTTTGATGGCGCCGGCAGCTACGTGCTGGACCAGGCCTACGAGGGGGCCGGCGTTGACGTGGTCTCGCTCGAGAAGGCGAGCGACTGGGACAGCGCGGCAAAGACGCTGCTCGCCTGGGCGCAGGAGCAGGGGCTTGGGGCTGAGGCCGGCGCCGTCACCAATGCCGCCGGCCAGGCCAGCTTCTCCGGTCTTGAGGCCGGCCTCTACCTCGTGAGCGGCTCGCCCGTCACCTCAGGCGAGACGGTCTACACGCCCACCACCTACCTCGAGAGCCTGCCGCGCCTCATCGACGACGAGTGGGCCTACGACGTCACCTCGCAATGCAAGGTCGAGCGCAGTGACGTTCCCGTCACGCCGGACGCCGAGACTGACGACCCCGCGACGCCCGCTGCAGAAACCGGCGAGGCGAGCAAGAGCCGCGACCGCATCGCCCAAACTGGTGACGATAGCCTCAGCCTTACGCAGGTCCTGCCCTTCCTCATCGCCGGCGGCGTGCTTATCATCCTCGGCATCGTCTTCTGGCGCCGCTAGGGGCTTGATTCCAGACACCCTCTGCTGCCGGCCGGGTTATCCTCTCTTTCGTTGGATAGAGCCCGCGCGTGGATTGGCTGGTGCGTCGATGGGATTGGCCGCAGACATTGAAGTTCCCCTAGCTGGCGGCGCCGCCGCGCGCGTGCGCATGTTGGCGCCCGGGGGCGTGGCCGACGCACCGGGGACGCCCTTTGGCCTCACCTATGAGCCCGCGCCCGTTATGGCCCTGGGCTTTGACGGCCCTTCCGAGCTTGCGCCCCTTTCTGCCGAGCGGAACGTGGCGCTCATTGCTTGCGAAGCCCGAACCCTTGGCATGGCCGACCTCGCCGAGGTCATGAGCCGTCTCGGCGCCACGCAGGCCCACCTCCTTGCCAAAGGAGATTCGTGCCGCGTGGCCTGCGATTTTGCTCGTGACCTCCCGTATCGCGCGCTGTCGGCAACCTGCATCTGCAACGAGGGAGAGAGCGAAGTTCCCGTAACGGGTTGTGTTGCTGAATCCCTGACTGCTGATGGCTGTGGGCAAGGGGTTTCTTCCCCCGCGCTCGTGGGTTCGCGTGCGACCAGCCCGGCGTCTGCGGATTCAAACAATGCCGCCTCTGCGTTCGCATTGCAGCGCCCGCCGTTTGCGACCATTCGCGGCCTTGATGAGGCCGCCGCCCATATCGCCGCAGCTGAGCCACGGCGTCGTCATCGTCCGCTCGTGAGCTTTGAGGACGGTACTCCCGTTGTCCTCGAAGGCCCGGCTGACATCCTCGTCCGCCCGGCGGTGCCGGAGGATGAGCCAGCCATCCAGGCGATGTATGACCACCTGCTCAGCGCCTGCGACATCCCCGGCGCCCAGACCTGCGGCTGGAAGCGCGGCTATTGGCCCCTGCCGCACGACGTCTCCCGCCGCTTGAACGAAGGCGTAACGTGGGTGGCTGTTGAGCTGCCGGGCACGGGGGAGCATGCCGGGTCTTCTTGTGCGGCCCAAGCCTGGGCCGTCGCGCCGGCGGATGGCCTGGCTGCGGGCGCAGGCCGGTCGGCGAACGGCTCCGCAGCCCAATCCCCAGCTAGCGAGCGCGCGGATGCGCCCGCCACTGTCGTTCTCGGCGCCATGTCGCTCGACGGCGACTTTGGCTTGCCGGGCACCGACCCCGGCTGGGAGCCTTTGGGCGAGGGCGAGTTCCTCACCTGCCACCTGCTCGCCACCGACCCGGCCGCCCAGGGGCGTGGCGTGGCAAGCGCCCTGCTCGCGGCTTATGCGCGCGAGGGCCTGCGCCGCGGCTGCAAGGCGCTGCGCATCAACACCTCGCCGCAAAGCCTCTCCAATCGCCTCTACCACGAGCTCGGCTTTGAGCTCCACACGCCGCAGTGGTTCCCCTACGAGGGCCTTGACATCACCGGCTGGACCAACTGCTACCAGATCTGGCTCGAGCAAGCGGGGGAGTAGGGCTTGCCGGGTGCGTCTGCTCCGCACGGCCCGTTATCGGACATCCTCACCGTACGCCCGTTGCCGCGTGCCGCTGCCTGCGTGGGGCCATCTTCTTGTCCCCGATGTCCCGCGCCGCCGCCCACGCGCGGCCCACTTGCTCGACCCAAACCCCTGCGCCGTCGCCCGCCTCGCCCTCGTTTAGATTTCTGTCCGCTTGAGCGGGTACCATAGGCATACGAATTTGCCCGGGGAAGGGGAGAGCATGAGGATTGCCGTCGCACAGATCAACACGAGGGCGGGCGACTTTGGGGCCGCGCTCGAGAAGATGGCCCAGTGCGATGCCATGGCGCGGGCCTCTGCGGCGGACCTGCTGGTGTTCCCGGCGCCGGTCTTCATGGGCTGCGACCCTATGGCCCTCGCTGACGACCCGGCCTACGTGGCCGACGTAACCGCCGCCCTGGCAGACCTCTCCGGCAGGTTCCGCGTCCCGGCCATCGTGCCCTTCGTGGCCGGCCTTTACGGCACGCCCACGGCAGACGCCGTCTTCGTGCATGACGGCGTGGTGATGCCCGTCTCGGTCGGCAACGTGTCCTCGGTCCTGGGCTCGCTTTCTGCCCTCGCGGGCGGCGATGGCGAGGCACCGGCCCGCCCGCCCCTCATGCTGCCGCCCGTCATCGAGGTCGCCAACGTCACCGTTGGCCTCGCTTTCTCAAACGCCGACCTTGAGGCGTTCGCCTCCGGAATCGCCATTGCAGACGTCGTCTGCTTCATCCCCTTCGAGGGCTTTTCCACCGATGACGAGGCTAGCTGCCTGGCACCCTCGGTCTCGGACGGCTGCTACATCCAGACCGCCAAGGAGATTGATTCCTGGCTCGTTGGCGTGAACGCCGCCGGCGCCTGGGAAGACCGCGTCTTCGTGGGCGGCAGCTTTGTGATGGCGCCCTGGGGCGAGCTCGCGGCCGTGGCCCATTCCTTCACCGAGGACTTCCTCGTCTGCGACATCGACTTCTCGAGTGAGGGCCCGCTTGCAGACCCGGTCGATCCTCCCTACTATGACCGCTCGCGCATCCTGTGGGAGGCCGCCGTCATCGCCGTGCGGGACCAGATGGAGAAGCGCGAGCTCAGCGGCATCGTCGTGGTGGCCGACGGCTCGCTTTCCAGCGCCGCCACGGTGGCGCTCGCCACCGACGCCGCGGGTCCCATGCGCGTTCATGCCCTTGTGTGCGGCGAGGGCGAGGCCCTGGCAGACGCGCGCGAGCTGGTGCGTTCCCTGCGCATCCGCGACGTCGACGTGCTTTCGGCGCGCGACCTTGAGCGCGCGGCGGAGTCGCTCGGTGGTGAGGGGTCGCAGCGCTTGGCCACCTCGCTCGTGCAGGCGCGCCTCGGCGCCTGGGCCCAGGAGGCCAACCTGCTTGCGCTCTCGTGCGCGGACAAGACCGAGCTGGCCGTCGGGCGCTCGGACGATGGGCCCGCGCCCGCTGCCAGCGCCGAGGCCTTCGCGCCCCTGGGCGACGTCTACCGCTCCGACGTGGCCCGCGTCGCGCGCTATCGCAACACCGTCTCGCCTGTGGTCCCGGCCGGCTCGCTCGTACGCCTGGATGTGCCGCAAGGCCTTGGTCTGGAGGAGCTTGCCACCTCCGACGAGCTGCGGCTTTCCGAGCTTGACGCAGCACTGTTGCTGCACCTCGAGCGCGGCGCCGGCCTTACCGAGCTTGCGCGTGGCAAGTGGGGCGAGAAGCGCGTGGCCCGCCTCTTTGAGCGGCTGCGCCGCGCGGGGGCGGCTCGTAGGCAGGGCCCTCGCTACCCGCTTCTTTCTTCCAGGTCCCTGGCAGAGGGCGCAACGCCGCTTACCGATGCCTGGCGCGACCGCCTGCGTGAGGAGCCGCCCGCCATGCCCAGCTACGAGGAGCTTGCCGCAAGCCTGGGCCCCTTGGCAGACGAGCTTTCCCAGGAAGGCGGCGTTGACTTTGCCAAGCTGCTCTCCGACACCTTTGGGGAGGCCTTTGGAAAGCTTGGCGAGGACGTGGGGGCGTCGGCTTCCGCCGATGCGGGTGCAGCAGGCGCGAAGGCGCCCGGCATACAGGGCGCTGGGGCCGCCGGGGCCACTCGGCATCCGTCCGGCGCACCGGGCTTTGCCGGCTCGTCCGACCCTGCCATGCGCTCTCATATCTCCGAGCTCATGGGCTATTTGCAAGAGCTCTCCGATGGCAAGCGCATGCGCGGGGAGCAAGACGGCGCCAATGGCGAGAAGGACATCTGGCGCGGCCTCTTCTCGGATAACTAGCGCGCGGCCCAGGTATCGGGCGCGATCATCGGGCGCGTCGTCGGCCACAGATGGGGCGCGGCTATCATGCGTGTCGTAGCCACGGATGGAGTGCGCTTGGCCGCCCGTTGGAATGAGGCCTCGCTGCCCGTGCGCACTTTGTCAACGCCGACGTCCCCGCCCGTGCTAGAATAGAACCAATGTTCGATTTCTCCGCGAGCGGGCGAGGGAGGCGTGGCACGTGATAGTCCTTGGCATAGACCCGGGCCTGGCAAATACCGGCTGGGGCGTCGTTGAGACGCGCGGCTCGGTGGCGCGCGCCCGCGCCTACGGCTGCATCCACACCGAGGCAGACGAGCCCCTGCACGAGCGCCTCGGCGTCATCTGCAACGAGATTGCCGAGGTCATCGGGCGTTACGGCCCCACGGCCGTCTCCATCGAGGAGATTTTCTTTGGTCAGAACACGCGCTCGGCCATCCTCACGGCCCATGCGCGCGGTGCGGCCCTCGTGGCCTGCTCGCAGGCCGGCGTCGAGGTGGGCAGCTACACGCCCATGCAGATAAAGCAGGCCGTGGTGGGCACGGGTGCCGCGGACAAGCGCCAGGTCACCTACATGGTCCGCAGCGTCCTCGCGTTGGACCACGACCCAAAGCCAGACCACTGCGCGGACGCCCTGGCGGCGGCGGTGTGCCACGCCAACCTCTCGCGCACCTTTGCGGCCTCGGCCGCCCAAGGCGGCGAGGCGGCGCGCAAGCTCGCGGCGGCCCGCAGCGGGCTTACGGCATCCACGGAACATGACAGAAGGGTGGGCGCATGATCGTCCAACTAACGGGAACCCTCGTTGAGCTCACGGCGAGCGTCGCCGTGCTCGACGTCAGCGGCGTAGGCTACGAGCTGGGCATCTCCTCGGTCACGGCGGCAAGCATGCCCGAGGTGGGCACGCCTGGCGTCACCCTGCTCACCCGGCTTGTGGTGCGCGAGGACTCCATGACGCTGTTCGGCTTCTCCACCAGGGAGGAGCGCGCCCTGTTCGACCGCCTCTGCGCCATCTCGGGCGTGGGTCCCAAGCTCGCCCTCGCGGTGCTCTCTACCTTCACGCCCTCGGCGCTGGCCGGCGTGGTGGTGGCCCAGGACAGCTCCATGATGTCGAGCGTGCCCGGCGTGGGCAAAAAGCTCGCGAGCCGTCTGCTGCTGGAGCTGGAGAGCGTGTTTGCCAAGGATCCTACGTTCGTGAGCCTCGCCGGCGCCGCAAGCGCCCCGGCGCGCGGGACCATCTCGGCCGTTGCCGCCCTCGCCGGCACGGGGGTTGCCGAGGACGTCACGGCGGCCCTTCTCGCCATGGGCTTCACGAGCGAGGAGGCCACGCTTGCGCTCGAGGGCTATGAGGAGGCCGGCGCAACCACCACCAAGGCTGCGCTGTCCTACGCGCTCAAGCGCCTGGGGAGGAGGTCGTAGATGTGGGAGGCAGATAGCTCCAAGGACCTGTTCGCAGACGCCGCGCCCAGCCGCGAGCCGGGCGCGCAGCGCCCCGTGAGCGCCTCGCTTACGGCCGACGACCTCGAGATTGACCGCACGCTCCGCCCGCAGACGCTGGACGAGTACTGCGGCCAGCAGCGCGTGCGCCAAAACCTGCGCGTGCTCATAGAGGCGGCGAAAAGCCGCCACGAGCCGCTCGACCATGTGATCTTCTCCGGGCCTCCCGGCTTGGGCAAGACCACGCTCGCCTCGGTGGTCGCCAACGAGATGGGCTCCAAGATCCACACCACGAGCGGCCCCGCCATCGAGCGCACGGGAGACCTCGCGGCCATCCTCACCAACCTCGAGGCCGGAGACGTCCTGTTCATCGACGAGATTCACCGTCTCAACCACAACGTGGAGGAGGTTCTCTATCCTGCGATGGAGGACTTCTTCCTGGACATCGTCATTGGCAAGGGCCCGGCCGCGCGCTCCATCAGGCTTGACGTCCCGCGCTTCACCCTCGTGGGTGCCACCACGCGAACGGGCCTGCTCACCGGCCCCTTGCGTGACCGCTTTGGCATCTCCTACCGCTTGGACTACTACTCGGTTGACGAGCTCGCCCAGATCGTGGAACGCTCCGCCGGCATTCTTGGCGTCGCCATAGACCACGATTCCGCGTTGGAGGTGGCGAGCCGCAGCCGCGGCACGCCGCGCCTGGCAAACCGCCTGCTCAAGCGCGTGCGAGACTACGCCCAGGTGAAGGCCGGCGGCTCCATCACGGCCGAGGTGGCCGCCCAGGCCATGAGCTTCTTTGAGATTGACGAGCTCGGGCTCGATTGGATGGACACCAAGATCCTGCAGGCGCTCGTCGTCACCTTCCGCGGCCGCCCGGTGGGCCTTTCCACCATCGCGAGCTCGGTGGGCGAGGACCCTTCCACCATCGAGGACGTCTACGAGCCCTACCTGCTGCAGCGCGGGCTCATCGTGCGCACGCCGCAGGGCCGCCAGGCCACGCTTGCCGCCTTTGAGCATCTGGGGGTCACTCCGCCTGCCGGGGCATAAAATGGCCGGCCGTTTGCATAGAATGGTTGGCAGTGGCGGCCTGGCCGCATTGCATATCAACCCCGTGAACGGAGGTTCACGTGCTTCAGCGTGACTACATCACCGAGATGACCCGTAAGTTTGG
This sequence comes from Prevotella sp. CAG:279, assembly GCA_963653485.1. Lineage (GTDB taxonomy): Bacteria > Actinomycetota > Coriobacteriia > Coriobacteriales > Atopobiaceae > Parolsenella. The sequence goes on along the minus strand of CAVJWS010000038.1, from coordinate 9,600 downwards.
CCAGGTCCTTGCGCGGCGCCTGCGCGCCGCCCTGCTCGACGCCGACCCGGACGCCATCGCCGACCTCGAACAGGCCGTGGGCTCCCTGCTCGACCTAGACGGCGCCACGGCCCTTTCGTTGGACTCGGCCTCGCTCGTTACGATGATGGAGCTCTCTGGCATCGCGGATTCGCTTGCGGTCTACGTGCAGTACGCCCTGCTTCGCATCGCCGATGCCTATGAGGCGAGCGGTGACCTCGTGCTGGCTGCTACGCGCCGCGAGCAGGCCACGGCCGTCTCTGCAGCGTTCATCTGTCAGCTGGGCGCCGTACCTGCGGAATATCGCGAGCTCGATGACGATATCGTGGCCGAGCTGGAGGCCAGGTAGCCATGGGAGGCCTGCAGTCCCTGGCTTCCGCTGCCCCTGCCGCCAGCCCGCTTTGCGTCCCAAACGAGATTGGCAGGTTGCGCTGCGTGTGCCTGCACCGCCCTGGCGCCGAGCTGCTCAACCTCATGCCCAATGACCTCGGGCGCCTGCTGTTCGATGACATCCCCTTCCTCGAGGTGGCCCAGGCCGAGCACGACCGCTTTGCCGAGCTCCTTCGTGACGAGGGCGTCGAGGTCGTCTACCTCGAGCGGCTCGTGGCCGAGGCCATCTCGGCCGTGCCGGGCGCCCGTCAGGAGTTCACCAACCAGTACCTCGCCGAGTGCGGGGTGCATGACAACGTGGCGCTTGCCGCAATCCGCGAGTTGCTCGATTCCATCTCCGACCCATACGAGCTCGTGCTCAAGACCATGGCGGGCGTCTCCAAGCGCGAGCTGGACCTGCCGCTCGAGGTCCACTACGTGCCTGGTACCGGCGTGGTTCCCGGCTCGGCCGCGCTGCGGGGCTCCGCCTCCACGCTCGCGGCCCTGTTGGGAGACTCCGCCGAGCCCGACACCGAGCTTATCGTCGACCCGATGCCCAACCTCTACTTCACGCGCGATCCCTTCTGCGTGGTTGGCCCGGGCGTAAGCCTCAACAGGATGTACCAGGTCACGCGCCGTCGCGAGACCATCTACGGGCGCTTCCTGTTTGGCTGCCACCCCACCTACCAAAAGGTGCCGCTGTGGTATGACCGCGACCTTGCCTACCACGTGGAGGGCGGCGACGTCCTCGTGCTGAGCGAGCGCGCCATCTGCGTGGGCATCTCCCAACGCACCGAGGCCGCCGCCATCGACACCCTTGCCTGCCGCATGATCTGGGACGAGGCCTGTCCGGTGGAGGAGGTCTATGCCCTGCGCATCCCCGAGAGCCGCGCCTTCATGCACCTCGACACCGTCCTCACCCAGATTGACGTGGACAAGTTCACGGTGCACCCGGCCGTTCTGGGCACCTTGCAGGTCTTCCGCATCTCGCGCGGCGCCCATGCCGGCGAGCTTTCGGTGGAGGAGCTGCGCCAGACGCTCTCGCAGGTGCTGGCCCACATCTTGGGCGTGGACGGCGTGCAGCTCATCCGCTGCGGCGGGGGAGACCCCATCGCCGCCGCTCGCGAGCAATGGAACGACGGGTCCAACACGCTCGCCATCGCGCCGGGTCGCATCTGCGTCTACCAGCGCAATAACGTCACCAACGAGGCGCTTGCCAAGGCGGGCCTTGAGCTTGTGGTCCTTCCCTCCAGCGAGCTCTCCCGCGGGCGCGGCGGCCCACGCTGCATGAGCATGCCCTTCGTTCGCGAACGTCTCTAGGCCGGGGTTGGGACTCTTCCTGTTGAACTGGCTAAAGAAAGTGTCTATAATCACAAAACATTCAGCTGCACGCAAAAATATGCAAGATTCTGAATATTTATACGTTTTGCACGCATCTCGCAAATAGGGAGGATCACCATGAACCACACCAAGGCAGACGAGGCCGCCGCAGCCAAGGGCATCGACCTCTCCGGTCGCAACTTCCTCAAGCTGCTCGACTACACCCCCGACGAGATTCGTTACCTCATCGAGCTCTCCGCCGAGCTCAAGGCCATGAAGAAGAACCACGAGCCGCACGACTGGCTCCACGGCAAGAACGTCGTCCTGCTGTTTGAGAAGACCTCCACGCGCACCCGCTGCAGCTTTGAGGTCGGCGCCATGGACCTCGGCATGGGCGTGACCTACCTCGATCCCAAGAGCTCGCAGATGGGCAAGAAGGAGTCTATCGAGGACACCGCCCGCGTGCTCGGCCGCATGTATGACGGCATCGAGTACCGCGGCTTTGCCCAGAAGATCGTCGAGGACCTCGCCGCCAACGCCGGCGTGCCCGTCTGGAACGGCCTCACCACCGAGTTCCACCCCACGCAGATGATCGCCGACATGCTCACCGTCTACGAGCACACCGGCAAGCTCGCCGGCAACAAGCTCACCTTCATGGGTGACGCCGGCAACAACGTGGGCAACTCCCTCATGGTCGTCTGCGCCAAGCTCGGCATCGACTTCTGCGCCTGCGGACCGGCCGCCCAGATGCCGCCGGCCGAGCTCGTGGAGCAGTGCCGCGCCATCGCCGCGGAGACCGGCTCCACCATCACCCTCACCGAGGACCTCGACGAGGGCCTGGCCGGCACCACCGTCGTCTATACCGACATCTGGGTCTCCATGGGCGAGCCGGCCGAGCTGTGGGCCGAGCGCATCAAGCTGCTCTCGCCCTACCAGGTCAACGCCGCCGCCATGGCCAAGGCCGCGCCCGGCGCCATCTTCATGCACTGCCTCCCGAGCTTCCACGACCTCAAGACCACGACGGCCGTTGAGGTCCACGAGAAGTTCGGCATCTCCGAGATGGAGGTCAGCGACGAGGTCTTCGAGTCCACCCAGAGCGTGGTCTTCGACGAGGCCGAGAACCGCATGCACTCCATCAAGGCCGTGATGTACGCGACCCTGAAGTAGCCTGAGGCAGAGGCATGGCAGAATCCAACAGCGTGGCCGAGCAGCTTTGTCCCATGGATGACGAGGAGCTGGCCGGAGTCTCGGCTGGATACGTCGACCCCGACCAGTCGCCTCTGAGGAACCCCAAGGTCTATGTGACCTTCGTCAGCTACTGCGGCGAGTACGAGCCCTCCACAGGCAATCTCGTCTACTATCCCTGCCCGCGCTGCGGGCGCCCCATGTATACGCAGTTTTGGAACCCCAAGTGGGAATGCGACCCCTGCGACTACAGCGAGTTCTGCCCCACGTCCGTCATCTGGCCCGGTAGCGAAGAATCCCTAAGGTCTGCCGGCAAAGCGACCTGCCTCTAGCTTGCGACCTGCCGCCATCAAGGGTAGGCGCCCCAGCGCAAACGGAGTTGGCGACTCAGAAGTATTGCTCTATCCGGAAGTGGCCGTCTCCGCTATGCGGGGGCGGCCGTCTTCGTCTGCGGCCCATGTCGTTTCGGCGAGTTCTTAGGCGAATTGTCGTGGGGCGGGGAAGTAGTCCCTCAATTTACGGCTTATAGAAGCGCAGGTAGTTGCCTTGGCGTATTAGGGGACTACTCGCCCTCGATGCACAAATCGCCTAAAAACTCGCCGAGTCGACATCGAGGGCCATGCTCTGCCCTGTCGAGCGGAGTCCGGAGCGTACGAGCGCCCGAGGACGGTCGCTTAGGTTGCCATATCGCAACGCCTGCGCCATGACGCTGCCTATTTGTGCCACACTTTCAAGGATTGGCAGGCGCCGACCGGGCGCGCGTTTGAAGGGCACCGTATGGGCAATGCGAAGGATGGCAACGTGACCGCGAGCAAAGAGGCCGCGCAGGGTATTTCCGAGCAGCGACCTGCGGTTTCTTCCGATGCGCGAGATGTCAAAGAGCAGCAAGCCGCATGCGAGGACCAGGGTGCCGAGCATTCCGCCGGAACCCAGGATGCCGCGGCGCAGTTCGCCGCTGGCGAGGCCCAGCCTGCTGCGGCTCAAGGCGTCTCCGAGGGGCAACACGCCTCCCCATCCGACGGTGCTACGCCACAGCCCGCACCTGCCGCCGCCCTGCCCGATGGCGCTGCCCGTGACTTCCATGGTCGCCTCATCCGCAAGCTCTGCCTGGTGTTCCTCGTTTTCATCATGGTGGGCGTGGCCCTCAACTGCGTCTTGGGCTTCATCAACACCCGCTCGACCTACCTCCAGGCACAGGCCGACCGTCTGAGCCAGATGGGCGCCTACATCATCGACTCCTCCACGAGCAGCCTTGACCTCTCCCATTACTACGCGAGTTGGGAAGCCAACGAGGACTTCGTCAAGTCGCAGACCGATCGCGCCAAGGTCGCTGCGGAGTACAACGAGGTCACGAACGAGCTGCTTTCCATAAACGAGGAGATAGGCAAGAGGGACGCGGAGAACGAAACCACCTCTGCCGACGTGCAGAGCCGCTACGAGGAGCTCACCGAAAAGAGCGACGAGCTCGACGCGGCCTACACGTACCTCTCCATCCAAGACATGCTGAGCCGCCTCAACGACGTCTTTCGGGTCGGCCACATCTCGCTGTTCATCCCGGACGCCAGCTCCAAGACGGTGACCTTCATCGCCCAGAGCAGCAGCGAGGGCGACGGTTGCGAGCGCCGCTCCCTCTTCGACACCGCCTCGTATGCCGATGGCTACGACGCCCTATGGACCTCGCTCGAGACGAGCGAGTGCATGAACACGCTCGTACGCTCGCCTGATGGCTCTGAGTACCTCATGTTCTACGCCTTTGAGGTCGGGCAGAGCTCCTGGGTCGTCGAGGTGGCCATGAGCAACGCCGACTTTGAGGAGTCCCTTGCCAACCAGATGGTCGGTACGGCAGTCGTGTCGCTGCTCGCCTTCGCACTGTGCCTGGCAGCCATGTTGGCCGTGCTGCGCGGCACGCTCGTGCGCCACATCGAGGTGCTGGCCTCGCACGTGCGCACCTACGCGCGCACCAAGGACCCGCAGGAGGCGGCCCTTATCCGCAAGGAGAGACTCTCCCGCGACGAGGTGGGCGCCCTGGCCCTCGACACGGCCGACATGATCGACCAGATCCGCGACTACGTGCTCGACGTGAGCCGGCTCAGCGCCGAGCGAGAGCGCGTGGCCTCCGAGCTCGCCGTTGCCCACCGCATCCAGCTCTCGGCCCTGCCGCAGGTGGAGCCGCCCTTCACCGGCGAGAAGGGCTTTGCCCTCGGTGCCCTCATGGACCCGGCTAAGGAGGTCGGCGGCGACTTCTATGACTTCTTCATGATCGATGACTCCCACTGCGCCGTCCTGGTCGCCGACGTCTCGGGCAAGGGCGTGCCGGCCGCGCTGTTCATGATGCGCGCCAAGACCCTGCTTCGCCAGCTGCTCAGCCAAGGCGACGACCCGGCCGAGGCCATGGCGTACGCCAATGACGCCCTGGTCGCCTATAACGACGAAGAGATGTTCGTGACCGTCTGGCTTGCGGTCCTCGACCTTGAGACGGGCAGGCTCTCCTACTCAAACGGCGGCCACAACCCGCCGGTCCTGCACCACGCCGACGGCTCGGTCGAGTGGGTCCGCAACCGCTCGGGCATGTTCCTCGGCAGCTTCGCGGGCCTGCCCTATCGCGGCCACGAGCTGCAGATGGCCCCTGGCGACACGCTGTTGCTCTACACCGACGGCGTGACCGAGGCCGTGAGCGAGCAGGAGACCTACTACGGTGACGATCGCCTCTTTGGGCTGCTTGGCGGGTTGGGCGACGAGGCCCCGGAGGACTTCGTGCGGACCGTCCGCTCCGACGTGGCCGACTTTGCCGGCAACGCCGCCCAGGCCGACGACATCACCGTGCTTACGCTCCGCTTCGGGGACTAACCGCTTACGGTCACCTGACATAAAACTACCGACTATCCGGCTACCATTGCCTACGGCCGTCTCATTTGGGGAAGGCTCGGTACAATTGCCGCGACGAACGCGCCGCGGGGTTGGCCGTAAAGGGGCGCGCGCCAAAGTGCTGCCGCCATAGACGGGGAGAGAGCTGATGATAAAGACCAAGCTTACAAAGCTCGAGCGTAACTGGGTTATGTACGACGTCGGAAACTCCGCCCTCGTGCTGCTGAACACCTCCGTGGTGCCCATCTACTTCAACG
>CAVJWS010000038.1:0-2959 GCA_963653485.1 Prevotella sp. CAG:279 | reverse complement strand
TCTACATCGACGGCGTCCACACCGTCATCTCCATGGCCACGAGCTACGGCTCGGCTTTGGGCATCGACTCCACCCAGCTCGTGCTGGCGCTGCTGGTGACGCAGTTCGTGGCCTTCCCGTCGGCCATCATCTACGGCAACCTCGCCAGCAAGTTCGGCACGCTGCGCATGATCGTCGTGGCCGTGCTGGCCTACTGCGGCATCGTGCTGTTTGCGGCCTTTGCGCTCAATACCGCCGCGGAGTTCTGGATCCTCGCCATCCTGGTGGGCCTGTTCCAGGGCGGCGTCCAGGCGCTTTCTCGCAGCTACTTTGGCAAGCTCGTTCCCAAGGAGCGCGCCAACGAGTACTACGGCTTCTTTGACATCTTTGGCCGCTATGCCAGCGTGGTGGGTACCTTCCTGGTCGGCGCCATCACGGCCCTCACAGGCAACGCAAGCATCGGCGTGCTCTCCATCGGCATCCTGCTCGTCATCGGCCTTGCCCTGCTGCTCACCCTGCCCGAGGCCCACGGCGAGAAGGCGTAGGGCATCAGGGGTTCGTTTTGCTCGAGAAGGGCGCAGGTGCCTGCCTGCGCCCTTTTGTATGGGGCGATGTCGGGCGCCAGCTCGCGTTCGTTGATGCGCCCGCCGTCCTGGCTAGGCCTATGGCCGGTGTCGATTTACGAATGACGCGTAAGCTGCCATACTTAATCGTTCATGCATGGGGCGCCGCTCGGGGGAGTGGCGCTCCGTTTGCGCTGAGGGGTCGCGGCCGGGTTTGGGCCTGCGCGGCCTTGCCATAAGGATCGTTCGCGCGGGGCATGGGGATGCCCGGTGCGGGTGTTTGGTCTGGAGAGGATGATTTCACGTGGGGATCGTCGAGATTATCGTGCTGGGCGTGGCGCTTTCCGCAGACGCCTTCGCCGTCACCATCTCTAACAGCTTTGTCTATTCCAGCGAGTCGCGCGCCCGCCTGGCGCTCATGCCCATCATGTTTGGCCTGTTCCAGGGCATCATGCCGCTCGCCGGCTACTTCGTGGGCGGCCTCGCCGCAGAGATCATCGAGGCCTACTCGGGCATCGTCACCCTCGTCATCCTGGGCTACGTGGGCGGCAACATGGTTCGTGAGGGCGTCAGCGCCCTCATGGGCAAGGGGGAGGGCGAGCCGGAGGAGCCCGGCGTGGGCCCCGAGGTCAAGCGCCTCACCATGGCCGCGCTGCTCGTCCAGGCCGTCGCCACCGCCATCGACGCCTTCGCCGTCGGAGTGAGCCTGCGCGCCCAGTCGGTGGAGATCGTCTCGGCCTCCTGCATCATCGCCTGCACCACGGCCCTGTGCTGCGTCGTGGCCCTGGCCATCGGCCGCAAGCTCGGCCGTGTCCTGGGTGACCGCGCCGAGGTGGTCGGCGGCATCGTCCTGCTCATCATCGGCCTCAAGGCCTTCTTCGCCTAAGACGCCCTATCGATGATGGGCCAGGCGAGCATGAGGTCGCGCTCGTCGATGTGGAAGGGCGCCGCGTCGCGGGTCTTGGGCTTGGCGCAAAACGCGATGCCGGTGCCCGCGGCCAAGATCATGGGGATGTCGTTGGCGCCGTCGCCCATGGCCACGGTCTGCTTGCGGCAAAGGCCAAGATCGGTGGCCCAAGCTTCCAAGCTCTCGAGCTTGCGCTCCTTGGTGACCACCTCGCTGGCGAGGCGCCCCGTGAGCTTGCCGTCCACGACCTCAAGCCGGTTGGCCAAGCAATAGTCGATGCCCGCGGCCGCCACGATGCGGTCCGCCACCTCGTGGAACCCGCCCGAGACCACGCCGACCTTCCAGCCGCGTGCGTGCGCCTCGACCACCAGCTCCAGCGCCCCCGGCGTAAACGTCACGCGGGCAAAGGTGCGCTCAAACACCTCCTCGCCCAAACCGGCAAGCAGCCCCACGCGCTCGGCCAGGGCCTCCCTAAAGTCGAGTTCCCCACGCATGGCCCGCTCGGTGATCTGGGCCACCTTCTCGCCAACCCCAGCCTCCTCACCCAGCAGGTCAATGACCTCCTCGTTGATGAGCGTGGAGTCAATATCCATAACAATCAGGCCGGCAGCGCCCATACAAACCCTTTCGTCCGTGTTGCTGCAACAACTCTACCTAGTGAGTACTCTTGTCGCATGCTTGCATCAAATGTGAAGCGTAAGCTTAATGACTGCGAAACACTGCGCCGCTAGAGTGTTTGTCCGTCAGGGATGCAAGACTCAGAACTCAGAAGAGAAAGCGAGTCCACATGGCTTCAAAGGTCACCGAAGAGTACGGCAGCCTGGTCTTCAGCGACTCCGTTATGCGTGAGCGCCTCCCCAAGCCCACGTACAAGGAGCTTTCCCGCGTCATCAAGGAGGGCAAGGCTCTTAACCTCGACATCGCCAACGAGGTCGCCCACGCCATGAAGGAGTGGGCGCTTGAGAAGGGCGCCACGCACTACACCCACTGGTTCCAGCCGCTCACGGGCATCACGTCCGAGAAGCACGACGCCTTCATGGAGCCCACGGGCGACGGCCGCGCGCTGGAGACCTTCTCCGGCAAGGCGCTCGTCCAGGGCGAGCCCGACGCCTCGAGCTTCCCCTCCGGCGGCCTTCGCGCCACCTTCGAGGCCCGTGGCTACACCGCCTGGGACCCCACCTCCCCGGCCTTCATCAAGGACGAGGTCCTCTGCGTTCCCACCGCCTTCATCTCCTACACCGGTGAGGCGCTCGACAAGAAGACCCCGCTGCTGCGCTCCTGCGTCGCGCTCGACACCCAGGCCAAGCGCGTGCTGAAGCTCTTCGGCAAGGACGTCACCAACGTCTCCACCACCGTCGGCCCCGAGCAGGAGTACTTCCTCATCAAGGAGGAGGACTTCGCCGCCCGCCCCGACCTCATCATGTGCGGCCGCACCCTCTTCGGCTGCGAGCCGGTCAAGGGCCAGGAGCTCGAGGAGCACTACTTCGGCGCCATCCGCCCCACCGTCAAC
>CAVJWS010000037.1:0-18987 GCA_963653485.1 Prevotella sp. CAG:279 | reverse complement strand
AGCCGGTGAACGACCTGTCCCGCGGCTGCTCCGCCGACGACATCGTGGGCGTCGTCGCCATCACCGCCGTCCAGGCCCAGATGGCCGAGTAGCGCAGGCCACCTGCGACCGCCGCGCCAGGCGCGGTTGGACACATCGCTTCTATGGAGGCGCCGCGGCTTTGGGCTGCGGCGCCTTTTCTGTAAAAAGGCGCTCCCGCCACAAAGACGGGAGCGCCCAATAAACTCAAGCTAGGAAGCCCGGCCGATGCCTAGCTGAGCGGCCTGGGGCCGGCGGCGAGGACCTTGGGGTCGAGGTCAGGGTAGCGCTCGGCGGCGTGGTCGCGGAACATCGTGGCGAGCTTCTCGGCGGCCTCGTCGTAGGCCTCCCCCGTCGCCCACATGTTGCGCGGGTTGAGCACCGTGGGGCTCACGCCCGGGCAATCCAGCGGGATGTCGAGGTTGAGGCGTGGGTCGTGCTCGTAGCCGGCAACGTCGAGGTCTCCGGAGAGGGCCGCGGTCACCAGCGAGCGCGTGACGGCCAGGCTGATGCGGTAGCCCGTGCCGTAGGCGCCGCCCTGCCAGCCGGTGTTCACCAGGTACACGCGGGCCTTGGTGGAGTCGATGCGCTGGCCGAGCATCTCGGCGTAGACGCTTGGGGCAAGTGGCATGAAGGGCTCGCCGAACAGGGCCGAGAAGGTGGGCGTGGGCTCGGCGATGCCGACCTCGGTGCCGGCCACCTTGGAGGTGAAGCCGCTCATGAAGTGGTACATCGCCGCCTCGCGCGAGAGCTTGGAGATGGGCGGCAGCACGCCGAAGGCGTCACAGGTGAGGAAGAGCACCACGCTGGGCACGCCGCCGCGGCCGTCAAGCCTCACGCTCTTGATGTGCTCCACCGGGTAGGCAACGCGCGTGTTCTGCGTGCGCGTGGCGTCCGAGTAATCCGGCTCGCGGGTCTCGGGATCGAGGATGATGTTCTCGCACACCGAACCAAAGCGGATGGCTTTGTAGATGTCGGGCTCGGCGATGGGGCTGAGGTCGATGGCCTTGGCGTAGCAGCCGCCCTCGATGTTGAAGATGCCATGCTCGCTCCAGCCGTGCTCGTCGTCGCCGATGAGCAGGCGGTTGGGATCGGCCGAAAGCGTGGTCTTACCCGTGCCGGACAGGCCAAAGAGCACGGCCGTCTGGCCGGTCTGCGGGTCGATGTTGGCCGAGCAGTGCATGGAAAGCACGTTGTCCTCAACCGGGAGCAGGAAGTTCATGTAGGAGAAGATTGCCTTCTTGATCTCTCCCGAGTAGCCGGTGCCGGCCACGACCACGCCGCCGTGGGCGAGGTCGAGCACGACGGCGGCGCCGGAGTTGACGCCGTCGGCCTCCGGGTCACAGCGATAGCCGGGCGCTGCGAGCACGTAGATGTCAGGCTCACCAAAGCTCGCGAGCTCACGCGCGCTGGGGCGCACGAGCATCTGGTGGACAAAGAGGGCCTGGCTCGCGCGCTCGCAGATGACGCAGACCTTGCGCGAGTGGTTGCGGTCCGCGCCGGCATAGCCGTGGACGACGTAGAGCTCGCGGCCGTAGAGGTAGCCGGCCACGCCCGAGCAGATGTGCTCGTAGTTCTCGCGCGTGATGGGCACGTTGACCTTGCCCCAGCAGACCTTGTCGTGGATTGCCTCGTCATCCACCACAAAGCGGTCGTGCGGGGAGCGGCCGGTACGCTCGCCGGTGTCAATCACGAGCGAGCCGTTAGAGGCAAGAACGCCCTCGCCATTGGCAAGGGCGGCCTCAACGAGCTTGGCCGGCGAGAGGTCAACGTTGACCTTGGCTGCGCCGGGGGTGGTTTCCTCACGGGTGAGAAGCCTATCGGTAAGCGCCTGCTTCATCTTTCCTCCCTTGGTGGCCGCGCAACGGCAGCGCGGCGCGTCAGACATTTTTGCCTTGATACCCAAGGGCCTACCAAAGGGGACAGGCGCGGCGGCGGACGGCCGTGCATCGGCGGCAGGCGGCGAAGGCTCGGCGGCAGTCCCACGAAAGACGGCAGAGGCAATCCCCAAGAATTAGGCCGCCGGAAGCGCGTCCCGACGGCCATGAAGATCGTACCTGGTTGCCCAGCGACAAGCTGCCTCACATTGTCAGGAAAGGCATTTTCGCAGCTAGGAGCACCAACCGCCAGGCATGTTAGCCGCTAGGCGCGTCAGCTGCCAAGCGCACTTGCAGCTAGGCTCGCCAGCCGCTAGTTCTCCATGCCCGCCGGCCCGCTAGTCCTCCATGGCAATGGAGGTGATGACGGGCTGGTCGGCTGAGGCGATGGTGCCGTTGCTGTCGGTGGGCTTGGCCGCCTCGGCGATGGCGTCGACGACCTCCATGCCCTCGGTCACGTGGCCAAAGGCGGCGTACTGGCCGTCGAGGTAGGTGCCGTCCTCCTGCATGATGAAGAACTGCGAGCTAGCAGAGTCATAGGCGCTCGAACGAGCCATGGAGATGACGCCGCGCTCGTGCGAGATGTTGTTCTCGACGCCGTTCTCGGAAAACTCGCCCTTGATGTTCTCGCTAGAGCCGCCGGTGCCGTTGCCGTTGGGGTCGCCGCCCTGGATCATGAAGCCCTCGATGATGCGGTGGAAGGTGAGGCCGTCGTAGAAGCCCTCGTTTGCGAGCTTGGCGAAGTTTGTCACCGTGATGGGCGCGGTGTCGGCATCGAGTTCGAGCTTGATGGTGCCGTAGTCGGCGACCTCGATGGTGGCGTGGTGGGTGCCACTAGCGTACTCCCCGCTCGCCGTGGTGAGCACGCCCTCCTCTGAGCCCGAGGCGGCCGAGGTGCTCGCCGCGGAGCTGCCGGCGCTGGAGGAGCCGGAGGAGCCGCAGCCCGCAAGGCCGGCGATGGACAGGCCCAGGCCGCAGACGAAGCTGCGACGGGTGAGGTTGAGGTTCAAAGGCATGGGACTCCCCTTTCGGCACCAATGGCACATTGCTGTTCATAGGGAGTCTATCCCTCTTTTGCGCAAGCCACGATGCCAGCGAATTGCTTGCAGCAAGCTGAAGGCGCTACAGCCTGAAGATGCTGGCATGAAGTCGGCCGGCATCTCCCTCGTCATGCGTGGCGATGACGAGGGCGCGACCGCCAAGCTCGCGCTCGACGAGGGCGCAGGCACGCTCGCGGGCGTCATCGTCAAGCCCCGAGAACGGCTCGTCGAGAAGGACGGCCTCGCCGGGGGCCGCAAGCGCGCGAACGAGTTCCACGCGACGGCGCTGGCCTCCGGAAAGCTCGCTTACGGGGTTGTTCGGGTCAACGTCGGGCAGCACGGAGGTCAGAAGCGTTCGCAGCTCATCGGCCGAGAGGGCGCCGTCGGCAAATAGCATGACGTTCTCGAGCGCCGAGGCGTCCTCGATGAGGCGACAGTCCTGGAACATCATGGAGACCCGAGACGGGATGCGAGCCTCGCCCGCCACGGGTGTCTCCAGACCGGCGAACACGTGAAGCAGGGTGGTCTTGCCTACGCCGCTCGGCGCCATAAGGCAAAGGCGCTCGCCTGCGAAAAGCTCGAATGAGACGGGCTTTCCCGCAGCGGCACCATGGGGCAAGACGACGCCCTTGAACGAGACGCACGAGCCAGGCACACAGGTGCTAGCGACCACCATCTCGTCATTGTTTGGCTTGCAGGCGGCAGCGGGGGGCGTGCTCCGCAATTTGCCACCAGCCTCCAGGGTAATTCCGTCTCCCCCGCCGCCGGAGACGCCATCCGCAGCGTCCGTCACAGTTTGGGCAAAGGGGTCACCCGAATTCTGACCGCACTCAAGAACGTCTACGGAAGTGGCCGCGCGGGCCCCGCCAACCCCTCGCCCGCCCAGGCGCAGGGCAAGCAAAAGGCTCGTGCGCGAGCTGCGGCGGAGGAGCCACAGGAACGCCCTCTCGCAAAGGGCGGCCAGGATGATGACGACGATGGTCCAGGCGAAGAGGTCGGAGGTCTCGAGCAAAAGCTTGGCCTGGTAGATGCGCTCGCCGATGGAGCCGGCGGGCATGCCGATGAGCTCGGCGGCCACGCCGGCCTTCCAGCTCATGCCCACCACCGTCTCGCTCGAGGCGCAGAGGTAAGGCAAGACCTGCGGCCACCAGTACGCAAGCACGCGGCGCAGGCCGCGCACCCCATGGACGTCCATGAGATCCGCAAGCGAGGCGCTCTCTTGGTCAGCACCTTCAAGGGCGGAGAAATAAACCGCAGGTAAGACCATGAGAAAGACGGCCGCCACGCTCACGTTGGCAGAACCGAGCCACAGCAGGAGCAGCACCACCACGCACACCACCGGCGTGGCCTTGCAGGCCAGCATGGGCGGGCGCACGAGCGCGCGCACGACAGCGCTCGCATGCGAGGCCGCCGCAAGGCAAAGCGCCACCACGTAGGCAAGCGCCGTGGCGCCCACGATGCGCACGAAGGAGAAGATGACCTTGCCCCAAAAGCCGGCATTGGCAACCAAGCTCGTCAGCGACAGCAAAACCTCGAACGGCCCCGGCAAGATGAGGGCGCTCCCCACCGCCATGCTCCCCAGCTGCCACACAAGCAGCCAAAAGGCCGCGGCCACGAGCCTCGACAAAGTATTTTGATGCCTCAAGTTCATATAACCCGAGCTAGCAGCCGTAGTAGAAGTCATCTTCCGGCAGACTGCCGCCCACGGAAGAGGCATCGTAGTCGGCAAGAACTCCGAGGTAGCCGGCGAGCGCGGACTTCATCTCCGCGCCGGTGAGGCACACGAGGTTGCAGCCCGGGATGGCCTTCTTGGCCACGGGCGCCGCCTCGATGATGCCATGGGCAACGACGGACTGGGCCCAGGTGTCGGGGTCTGCGTTGACGCTCTCCACGGACTTGGCCTGGGCGTCCATGAACTCGCTCACGGCCTCCGGATGCTCGGCGGCGAACTCGCTACGCACGAGGGTAACGCCCGTGACCAGGCGCGAGCCGTCATCGGCATACTCGTCCCACACCTCGGTGAGGCTCACGGGCGAGCCAAGGGCCTCGTTCTTCACGAGGGCCGCGGTCTTGTAGGGCTCGGGAAGGATGCCCACGGCAGAGGCGTCGGTCGCAAGCGCGCTCACGACCTCGGCGGCCTCGCTCTTGAACTCAAGCGTCACGGCGTCGGCGATGCCGGCCTTATCGAGCAAGTAGCCCATCACGTACTCGGGCGTCGTGCCCTTGCCCGTAAGGTAGACGGTACGGCCCGCGAGGTCTGCGAACGCGGCCACCGAGGCGTCACCGGTGACGACGCTGAGGACGCCGAGCGTGTTGACGTCGAGGGCCGCCACGCCGCCATCAGTCTTGTTGTAGAGCACGCTAGCCACGTTGGCAGGCAGAAGGGCGATGTCAATGTCGCCCGAGATGACCTTGGGCACAACCTCGTCGGCGGTGCCGGCCACCGTGAACTCATAGGTGTTCACAAAGCCCGGCTCGGCGGCCGCGGCCTCGTCCATGAAGGCCACCAGTCCGATGGAGGTCGGGCCCTTAAGGGAGGCCACACGCACGTTCACCGGGTCTGCGGCTGCGGCGCTCTGCGCCTCCTGCGTGGACGCGCCGGCATCCGCGCTGCCCGAACAGCCCGCCAAAGAGGCGAGGCAAAGGGCGCCGCCGGCAACGAAGGACCTTCTCGAAGTGGACTGGGCCATCATGACCTCCAAGTACAGGGCCGCCAAGCGGCCAGGATTCTTCCGAGCAAGAGGATACGCCTGGCCTCAATACTACTCACTGAGGAACGTCCGAGCGGCAGAACAGCTTCTCCGTACATGCCCATCTTACGAGCAGACCAGCGGCTATGCCCAGCGACAAAGGTGGCCACGATTCGTCCAGCCTTGCGCGAGGCCCGTTCTGGTGGAACCAGAAGTCCAATAGCTCGCACGCAAGAAGCAGCCGCGGGCACCCCGCCCATCCCCTCGTCCGCCGAGAAGCCAACGGGCCAGAGTGTCGCCGGGACTAGAATCTGAAACGTTGTTGCTTACGACCGAGGAGGGGCCATGGCAGATTCGACCACCATCACCACAGGCGCGCTCAGCGCCACCGTCGCGCACAAGGGAGCCCAGCTCACGAGCCTCAAGCTCGGCGAGCTCGAATACCTGTGGCAGGCAGACGAGAAGTGGTGGCCCAGGAGCGCCCCGGTGCTCTTCCCCATCGTCGGCAGCCTGCGCAGCGGCTTTGCCACCAGTGCCGCCGGCGAGTGCCACATGGGCCGCCACGGCCTGGCCCGCAACTTTGAGCACGAGGTCAAGAGCGTATCCGAGCGCTCGGTCACCTTTGCCCTGAGCTCAACCGAGCAGACCCGCGAGAGCTACCCCTACGACTTCCGCCTCGAGATGACCTATGCCCTCGAGGGGGAGGCCACGCTGGCGCAGACCTTCTCGGTCACCAACACCGGCGAGGTGGAGCTGCCGTTCTTCCTGGGCGGCCACCCCGCCTTCAACGTCCCCGTCGCGCCAAACGAGGCCTTTGAGGACTACGCCCTGCGCTTCGAGCGCCCCTGGACGGCCACCTCGCCCGTGCTCTCGGCCGACGGCCTGCAGGACTACGGCAACATGATCACCCTCGTTAAGGACTCCGACACGCTGCCGCTCACACACGGGCTCTTTGACAACGACAGCTTCATGCTCACCGACGTTCCCGGCAGCACGCTTACCATGAGCGGGCCTGCCGGCCACGGCGTCCGCATTGACTTTGAGGGCTTCCCCTACATCGGCGTGTGGAGCGCGCTTCCCGCCGCCGACGGCTCGCCCACGCCCTTTGTGGCGCTCGAGCCCTGGTGCGGCTGCGCCACGCGCACCGACGAGGACGACGTCTTCGAGCACAAGCAGGGCCTGCTCACCGCAGCCCCGGGCGAGACGGTGGAGAAAACCTTCCGCATCACGCTGCTGTAGCCGCCTACACCCAGGAGCAGATGAGGCTCATCTCGCCGGTGAAGGAGAGGTCGCCGCTGCCGGACGGGGCCACGAAGTGGGTGCCCTTGGCCACCTCGGTTCCGTTCACGGCGCCAGAGCCCTCGATGACGCTCACGCACATGAAGTCGTGGTCCTGCACGAGGGTCTTGGCGCCCTCCACGCGCACGCGCTCGACGGTGTAGCAGGCGTTGGACTCGAGCTTGGTGATGCCGTCCACCTCGGGCGTGGTGATTTCGCCAGACTCGGGCGCCTTAGCCGCGTAGTCCACCACGTCCATGCTCTGCTCGAGGTGAAGCTCGCGCTTGGTGCCGTCTGCCTGCACGCGGTCATAGTCGTAGACGCGGTAGGTGACGTCGCTGCTCTGCTGGGTCTCCAGGATAAGGGTGCCGCCCTTGATGGCGTGCAGGGTGCCGGCGTTGATCTGGAAGAAGTCGCCCTTATGGATGGGAACCTCGTTCACGAGGTCTGACCAGCGGCCCTCCTCCACGAGCTTGGCGAACTCGGCGCGGTCATGCGCCTTCTGGCCCACGATGATCGTGGCGCCCTCGTCGCAGTCGAGGACGTACCAGCACTCGCACTTGCCCAGGCTGCCGTTCTCGTGCTCGGCGGCGTAGGCGTCGTCCGGGTGGACCTGGATGGAGAGGTCACCGTCGGCGTCAAGGATCTTGATGAGCAGCGGGAAGCGGTCGCCGGTGGCCGCGCCGAACAGCTCGCGGTGCTCGTCCCAGAGCTGGGAGAGCGTGGAGCCGGCGAAAGCACCGCCCACGACCTCGCAATCGCCGGCCGGGTGGGCGCTGATGGCCCAGCACTCGCCGATGGCGCCCTCGGGGATGTCGTAGCCAAAGACGGTGTCGAGCCTGCGGCCGCCCCAGATCTTCTCGTGGAAGATGGGCTTGGTGAAGATGAGTTCCTGGGCCATAGCGATTCCCTTCGCTTGGGATAAGCAGACATGTCAGATTTTAGTCCTTGACGACTACGGGAAATGGCTCAAGTAAAAATCCGCGAAAGTCGCCCTACCTACAAGCCTCCACAAAGCCCTTCCAGAGGTTGAAGTCGGCCTCGCAGCTCTCCCAGGTGTACTCGGGGTGCCACTGCACGCCCAGGACGAAGCGGCCGTCGGCGGCCTCCACGCACTCGGGCACGCCGTCGTCGGAGACAGCCGAGAGCCTCAGCACGTCGGCCACGCGCTCCACGCAGCAGTGGTGAGCCGAGTTCACCGCGTAGCGATCCACGCCGGCCACGCGTGCAAGCAGGCTGCCCGGTTCGATCTCCACGTCGTGGCTTGTGAGCGTAAGCAGGTTGGCGTGGTTGTGGGCAACCGAGCCCTCGCGGCGCCGCACGCAGGGCACGTCCATGTTGAGCGTGCCGCCAAGGGCCACGTTCAGAATCTGCGTGCCGCGGCAGGTGGTGAACATGGGCAGGCGCCTGTCCCACGCCATGCGAATGAGCGGCAACTCAAAGGCATCGCGCACATGGCACAGCAGGGCCTCGTCGTAGTCGGTGACCCCGCCCCAGAGCTTAGGGTCAACATCAGGCCCGCCGGGGATGGCGATGCCGTCAGCGATATCCACGTAGGAGCGGATGAGGTCCTCGTCGGCCGTGAGACTGCCCATGATGGGTAGGCCGCCGGCCGCGAAGATGGCGTCCATGAAGCAGCGGGCGGCGCACTCGTTGGGAGAGAGCTGCTCGGTCTCGTGCACGCGGCCCTCCTCGATGCGCGGGGCCACGACGATGACCGGGCGCCTCCCGGCCACGCAGCGTTGCGAATCTGCGGTCTCCCCCATCGCTAGTGCCCCCTAATCGAGTTCAGGAAGTCCTGCGCGCGCTTGGTCTGCGGGTGGTCAAAGAACGCGTCGGGCGCGCCCTCCTCCACGATGGCGCCGTCGGCCATGAAGACCACGCGGTCGGCCACGCGGCGGGCAAAGCTCATCTCGTGGGTGACCACCACCATCGTCATGCCGCCACGGGCAAGCTCCACCATCACGTCGAGCACCTCGTTGATCATCTCGGGGTCAAGGGCGCTCGTGGGCTCGTCAAAGAGCATCGCCTTGGGCTGCATGGCAAGGGCGCGGGCGATGGCCACGCGCTGCTGCTGGCCGCCACTGAGCTGGGCGGGCACCTTCTTGGCCTGCTCGGCCACGCCTACGCGGCGCAGCAGCTCCATCGCGCGGGCCTCCGCCTCGGCCTTGGGAACGCCGAGCGCCTTGGTGGGGCCAAGCGTGACATTGTCGAGGATGGTCTTGTGGGCAAAGAGGTTGAAGCTCTGGAACACCATGCCGAGCTCGGCCCTCGTGCGGGTGAGCTCCTTTCCCTCCTGCGGCAGCGGCTCGCCGCAGATGAGGATCTGCCCCGAGTCGATGGTCTCGAGCCTGTTGATGGTGCGGCACAGGGTTGACTTGCCCGAGCCCGAGGGGCCGATGACCACGAGCACCTCACCGGCGGCGACGCTCAGGTTGACGTCCTTGAGCACGTGCAGGTCTCCGTAGTGCTTATTGACCTGGCGCAGCTCGATGATGGGGGTGGCCTGCGATTCTTGGCTCATACCTGCCTCCCAGCTAGCGGATGATCTTGACGCCGGTGCGGGCCGAGACGAACACGGCCAGCTTGTTGATGGCGTAGTTGATGAGGATGTAGATGACGGCCACCACCAGGAAGGTGGAGACCATGGCGTCGTAGTTGGTGCGAAGGACCTGGGCGTTCTGCATGAGGTCGGGGTAGCTCACCACGTAGGCGAGCGCCGTATCCTTCACCACCACCACGAGCTGGCTGATGAGCGAGGGGATGACGAGGCGCACCGCCTGGGGCAAGACCACGTAGAACTTGGTCTTTGCCGGCGAGAGGCCCACGGCAAGGCCGGCTTCCGTCTGGCCACGCGGAACGGCGTTGACGCCGGCGCGGAAGACCTCGGCCAAGACGCCCGATGCTGCCAAGGTCACCGGCAGGCAGAGCATCCAGAAGGCCGGCATCTTAATGCCGAGGTTTGGCATGGCGAAGTAGAAGAAGTAGATGAACAGCAGGCTCGGCACGCCGCGCAAGACGTTGGTGAGCACCGCCGCCACCGCGCGCAGGGCCGCCACGGAGCTGGTGCGGGCGAGCATGAGCACAAGGCCCAGCAGGATGGAGAGCACCGCCGCCACGCCGGCCACGGTGAAGGTGCCACCGAGGCCCGCGAACAGGTAGCGCCAGGTGGTCCTCCAGCTGAAGAGCTCCCAATAGCGCGGGGCAAGCTGGCCGGTCACCCAGAAGCGCCAGACGACCCAGGCCGCGAGGGCCACCACGGCCACGAGCGACAGGGCCGTGCCCACGGCCATCTTCTTGCGCGTCTTGGGGCCGGGCTCCTCGTAGAGCGCCTCGCGCATGGACTTCACGGCCGCGCTCATCGGATCACCCTGACCTTCTTGTCGATGGCGTTGCCAACAAAGCCGGCCACAAGCGCCGTTGCGATATAACCGCAGGAAGATACCGCAAAGGTCACGACACCGGCGCTCTCACGCGAGTTGATGTAGCTCACGATGCCCGTGAGCTCCTGCGGCTTCATGGGCACCTGGGAGCCAAGCGCGGTGGTGAGCATGATGGCGATGAAGAGGTTGGTCATGGGCAGCACCGTGGTGCGCAGCGCCTGCGGGATGACCACGTGGCGCAGCACCTGGCCAAACGAGAGGCCGATGGCGCGCGCCGCCTCCACCTGGCCCACGCCCACGGCGTTGATGCCGCTCATGAAGTTCTCCGAACCAAAGGCGGTGCCCAGCAGCACGGTGGCGAGGATGACGCTCGGCTCGTAATCGAGCAGCAGTTTCAGGTGCGGCAGCGCGTAGACGATGATGAGCAAC
The DNA here is from genome assembly GCA_963653485.1 of Prevotella sp. CAG:279. Classification (GTDB taxonomy): domain Bacteria; phylum Actinomycetota; class Coriobacteriia; order Coriobacteriales; family Atopobiaceae; genus Parolsenella. Next base: position 8,272 of record CAVJWS010000037.1, on the reverse strand, counting down.
AGCACCGCGCCGGGGATGTTGCGAAAGACTTGCACGTAGAAGTCACCGAAGAGGCGAAGCGGCCTGAACGGGCAGACACGCATCACGGTGACGAGCACCGAGCACACCATCACGAGCGCAAACGACACGAAGGTGAGCTTCCACGTCGTAAGCAGCGCCGTGAGGTAGACCGAGCCATATGTTGAGAGAAGCTCGCCGAGCCCCATGGGACCTCCTTGCAGCAAGGCCCGCCGCCAAAAGGCGACGGGCCCTTGAGTGGCCTATCAGCCGCGGGCAAACGCCCTCCTAGATAGTAGCCTAGGCGCCGAGCGCGGGCGGCTCGGGAACGGTATCGATACCGCAGCGATCCGCGATGGCAATCTGGTAGAGCTCGGCCCACTTGCCGTCGTCCTCGAACTTCTTGAGGAAGTCATTGATGAACTGCACGGCATCGGCGTTGTCGAGCTTGACGCCAATGCCGAGCTTGTCCTCGGGGCCGAAGGAGTCGCCGGCGATGCGGTACTTGCCGGGGTTCTTCACGACACTGCCCATCTGCAGGGTGTTATCCACCACGTAGGCGTCGACGCGGCCCTGCTCGAGGGCGGCGCGGCACTCGTCGTCCTTCGTGAACTCCTGCACCGTGGCCTCGGGAGCGTACTCGGCCACGACCTCGGGACCGGTGGAGCCGCTCTGGACGGCGACGGTCTTGCCGGCGAGGTCGTCGACGGAGTTGATGTCGGTGTTGTCGGCAAGCACGAGGACGGCCTGCTGGGTGGTGAGGTAGGGCCCGGCGAAGGAGATGAGCTCCTTGCGCTTGTCGTTGATGGTGTAGCTGGCGAACACGGTGTCCACCGTATCGTTCTGAAGGACGGACTCGCGGGTGTCGGAGGTCACCTGGGTGTACTCGTACTTGGTCTCGTCACCCAGGATGTAGCGGGTGAGGCCGAGGTAGAGGCCCGCATCGAAGCCGTAGACCTTATTGTCGGTCTCGTCGAGCTGAGAGAAGATGGCGCTCGTGCGGGTGGCGCCCACGCGCAGCACCCCGGCCTCCTTCACCGCGGCGGCCCAGGGGTTGGAGCTGATGGTGGCGTCGTCGGCCTGCTCAACGGAGGCGACGAGCTCGTTGAAGGCGTCCTTGTCAACGCCGGTGGCCGAGGTCTCGGCAGCGGCCGTGGTGGCGGCCTCGGTGCTGGCGGAGGCAGCCTCGGACGGGCCCTCGGAGCAGCCGACCAGGCCAACGAGGCCGAGGCTGGCGCCCGCGCCCAGGCCCAGCTTCACAAACTGACGCCTGCTAAAGGTGCTCTTGCTCATGTTCTTACCTTTCCTTATATCCCCTAGCGCATCTGGACGGGATGTTGGAACTTCACTACGCCAAGGAGTGTAGCATTAATTCCTACTAATCCGGTATGTAATTGGAGAATTTCTTTTTGTTGCGTTTTTGATACCCAAGGTCCTGGGATTCTAACCGTCACTGATTTATGGGCTGAACAAGCAATACTCGAGCAGCCCCGCAGCGTAAGCCGCCGAAGCGACACGCCCGAAAAGCAAACATTCCGCAGCCGCCAATGGTTTGAAGGCGCTAGTGCATGCGAGCGAGGACGTTTGCGTTCGGGCATGCCGCGCAGGCGGTTCCAGGATTGATAATAGCCGCAGCGTAAGCACCGGAGTGGCACGCCCGCAAAGCAAACATTCCGCAGCAGCCTATGGAACGAAGCTCTCTAGCGCATGTGAGCGAGGACGTTTGCGTGCGGGCGCGCCGCGCAGGCACCTCCCATAACGGCATAGCAGCTCAAAAAACGGCGACGAGCCGGATGGCCCGCCGCCGTGAGGTGACGCTCTATGTCAGGTGCTGGACTAGCCGAGCAGCTCCTTGACGTCGAGGGCGATCATGAGCTCCTCGTTGGTGGGGATGACCATGACGCGGATCTTGGAGTCCTCGGTGGAGATGACGCGCGGGTCGTCGCTGCGGACGGCGTTCTTGTCGTCGTCGATCTTGGCGCCCATCCACTCGAGGCGCTTCACGACCTCCTTGCGCATATGGGCGGAGTTCTCGCCAACGCCGGCGGTGAAGACCATGGTGTCGACGCCCTGCATGCTCTGGACCATGCAGGCGAACTGGGAGGCCACGCGGTAGCTCCACATGTCGATGGCCATCTGGCAGCGCTCGTTGCCCTCGGCGGCGCCGGCCTCGATGTCGCGGCAGTCGCTGGAGACGCCGGAGATGGCGGCCAGGCCGGACTTCTTGTTCATCATCGTGTCAATCTGGTCGATGGTGTAGTGGCCCTCGCGCACGAGGTAGAACACGGTGGCCGGGTCGACGGTGCCGCAGCGGGTGCCCATGACGAGGCCGTCGAGCGGGGTGAGGCCCATGGTGGTGTCCTTGCACTGGCCGTCCTCGATGGCGCACAGGGAGGCGCCGGAGCCGAGGTGGCAGCTCACGACCTTGTGGGCCTCGTCGCCGAGGACCTCGTGGACGGTGCGCCAGATGAAGCGGTGGCTGGTGCCGTGGGCGCCGTACTTGCGGATGTGCAGCTCGTCAACGACATCCTTGGGCAGGGCGTAGTTGTGGGCCTCGGCCGGCATGTTGTAGTGGAAGGCGGTGTCGGGGACGATGACGTTGCCGACCTCGGGCATGGCCTTGCGGCACAGCTCGATGACGTCGGCCTCGGCATAGTTGTGCAGCGGGGCCAGCGGGGCGACCTCGCGAACCTTGGCGAGCACGTCGTCGTCAACCACGGCGGACTCGGGGAAGTACCAGCCGCCCTGGACCACGCGGTGGCCGATGCCGTCAATCTGCAGATTGAGGCCCTTGAGGTTCTCGAGGACCCAGTCGATGGCCTCCTTGTGCGTGGGCATGGCGACCTTGGTCTCCTGCTTGGCGCCGCCCATCTCGCTGTGGCCCACGAAGGAGCCGGAGATGCCGATGCGCTCGCAGTTGCCCTTGGCAAAGACCTCGTGGGTGTCGACGTCAAGCAGCTGGTACTTGAGCGAGGAGCTGCCTGCGTTGATGACGAGAACGTTCATGTACGATCCTCTCCGTTGACGGCGCGCGCGCCGTGACTCTGCGCACGCCCCCAGGCATGCGCGAATTTCCAACTTGACCATAGTAGCGCGACATGTGGGCTCCACGTGCCAAAAACACGCGCCAACCTGAAGCGTTACGCACGCTACATATAGGGCAGGACGCCGTGCGGGCTGACGCGGGGCCCTCCGCGAGGCAAGGCAGGGCTTTGCGCAGGCTTGGTCGGAGCTTATGCACGAAGCGCGGCTCGGGCCGCGGGGCGCAACAACCCCTGAAAACCCAAGCCGCGCTGCTGTTGGCGCTTTATATAATCCCAGCTAACTAAGCCAATCCCCTGCCACCAAGCTACACCCTCGTGGGATAGTGGAGGTGGGCCTCATCAATGTTGTCCAGGTCACGGGTGAGATAGCGCGCCGCCAACCACTTGGCCATGCCGAGGTTCTGGTCGAGGTAGTTGCCGCACTCCTCGGGGGCAGCACCCGGAATCTCGCCCTCGAAGTCTCGGACGAACTCGAACATCTCACGCACGAGCGGCAGAATCTCAGCTGAGCTCAGATCACCAAACATCACGAGGTAGAAGCCCGTGCGGCAGCCCATGGGGCCAAAGTAGACCACACGGGAGCTCCAAGTGGGGTGGTTGCGCAGGAAGGTGGCGCCGAGGTGCTCGAAGGTGTGGCACTCGGCCGTGTTCATCACCGGCTCGTCGTTGGGGGCCGTAACGCGCAGGTCGAACGTGGTGACGACGCAGCCCGTCTGCTCGTCTTTGTCCACGCGGCTCACGTAGACGCCTGGCTCGAGCAGGATGTGGTCAATCGAGAAACTCGCGATGCGCTCCATATGCATCCCTCCCCTACTAGTGGACCCACTCGGTGAGGCACTCGTCCAGGCCCTTAACCAAGGCCTGCTTGTCCATGTGCTGGCCGATGAAGCAGATCTTGGTCTGACGGTCGCCGCACTCCTCGTCCCAGTCGTCCATGACCTCGGGGTTCTGGGCCACGATCTGGGCGCGGACGTCGTCCGGGGCGCTGCCGATGAACTTGCCCTGCTCGGTGAGGCTCACCTGGCGGCCGGCCTGCTCGAACATGAAGCACATGTCCGGGTCCTGGTTGGCCCAGAGCTGGCCCTTGGCGCGGATGACCTCCTTGGGCCAGCCGGCAACGAAGCCGGTGAACTTGTCGATGTCGAAGGGCTTGCGGCGGTCGTACACGAAGGTCTCGATGTCGTACTCGAGGACCTCGGGGTCGTCGTGCTCCTCGGGGTGCTCCATGGCATCGAGCCAGGCAGCAGAGCCGTAGGCCTGGTTGAAGTCGAAGCGGTTGGTGTAGAGCAGCTGGTCCAGCTCAACGTTGCCCTGCTCGGCCTCGACGATCACGGCCTCCTTCTGAAGGCCACGGACGATGCCCTTGAGCTCGTCGATCTGCTCGCGGGTGACCTGGTCGGTCTTGTTGAGCACCACGGTGGTGCAGAACTCGATCTGCTGGATGAGCAGGGCCTCGAGGTCGTCCTCGTCAATGTCTTTGGCCAGAAGGTCGCGGCCGCCGTGGAACTCGTCCCACATACGGGCGCAGTCCACCACGGCAATGATGTTGTCGAGGTCGAGCGGGGCATCAGAGCCGTACTTGGACTCGTCGCAGAACTGCGAGATGGTGTAGGCAATGGGGATGGGCTCGCAGATGCCGGAGGCCTCGATGATGATGTAGTCGAAGTCGCCCGACTCGGCGATCTGGGAGAGCTGGCGGGCGAGGTCGTCGGAGAGGGTGCAGCACAGACAGCCGTTGGTCATGGGGATGAGTTCGCCGTCAACCTGCGAGAGGCCGCCCTTGGCGATGAGGCTCGCGTCGACGTTGATCTCTCCGATGTCGTTCACGAGCACGGCGGCGCGCACGCCGGCCTCGTTTTGCAGGATGTGGTTGAGAAGCGTGGTCTTGCCCGCGCCGAGATAGCCGGTGAGCAGCGCGATCTTGGTCTGCTTGGGAGCGTCTGCCATGAGTCCTTCTTTCTTCTGAGAAAAGTCAGCCAAGGTTGAGTGTACCCCGCGAGCGCGTTGCCCAAGCAGCGAATAGGGGGTAGCATGAATACGAAGCAAACGCGCGGACGGCCGCGCTCGCCCCCTGCTAGAGGACCAACTAGGCAGGACGAGTCATGCCAAGGGGCCCCGCGGCCCGCGAGCCTCGCGCAACGGGCACGCGTCCGACCACAACCGTCTCCACCAACCCCCTAATGCCCATGGACGCCCGGGCCAAACGAAACGCTGGTTCACGAACTAGGGAGTCACCTTGACCTTCATCGCAGCCATCATCCTTCTCGCCCTCTGCGCACTCATGCTCGCCTTCGTGCTGAGCATCCTTGGATTTGCCATCGGCATTGCCGCGGACATCGTGGCGCTGGCCTTCAAGCTGCTGCCGCTCGCCCTCGTGGTGCTCGTGGTGCTCTTTTTTGTCCAGGGCGGCAAGGTCAGCCGTGGCCCGGACGGCAACGTCAACATCGACCTCCCCGACTCCTGGCACAAGCGCAGCTAGGAACCACATGCGCGATCGCTACGCATGGTTAGGTTCCAACGGATAACTAGGGTGCGTAACTCGCAAGGACACCAAGGGGACGATACCGAGGTATCGCCCCCTTTTCATTTGCTCTCGTTGAGGTCAGGCAACTGGCCGTCCGGCAACGTTGATGCGCCTAGCAACGCCGGCGCATCAAGAGTCAGCGCGCCAAAAAAGGCGCGCTTGGCCACGCGCGAGCCTGTCCACATGCAGCAAGGTCCCCTCCGCACACAAAAAGGGACGGCGTTTGGCTACGCTCGGCCCTAACTACATACAAGAAGAGGGACGGCGCGCTTGGCACCGTCCCTCTCTCGTAAAGCTATAGGAAATCCGCCGCAAAGGCAGGCTAGCCCAACCGTTGCGAGGCGCTACTCAGCCGCGGGAGCCTCGGGCTCAGCCGGCTTCTCCTCGTCAAACTTGGCGGGGACCACAATCTCCTTGGCGGAGCAGCCGAGGAGCAGGTAGAAGATGCCGGGCAAAAGCAGCAGGCCCACGACGTAGCCGCAGCCGTGGCCATAGATGCCGGAGAGCTGGCGCAGCATGACGCAGCTCAGCACGATGGCGGCGATGACGACGACGAAGCAAAGGTGACGCAGCAGCTCGACGTCGTTGCCGGCGACGCAAATCACCAGGGCAGCAGCAACGGCGGTGATGGCGATGGTGAACTTACGGGACATGCCGACGGCCTTGGAGAGCTCCCAATCGCAGTAGACGGGGATGAGCTGGGACCAGCCGTGGCCACCGAGGCGCTTGACGATGCGCCAGCGGCCGATAATCTCGAGGACGCCAAATAGGGCGAGGATGAGGGCGAACACGATGGCAATGGCACCCAGGGCGAGCATGACGGCAAGAACGCCGCCGGCAGCGCCGGACTGGGAGGTGGCGATGTTCATGTCACCAGTAACGCCAAGGCCGTTGAGCATGTTGGTGAGCTCCTGATCGGTCATGGGGCTCTCCTTTCTTCTGCGAATCGCGCGCACCCGTCGCGCACGACCCTTCTTCCAAAACAGAACTAAACCATGTTCTCATAAATATGGACGAAGCGTGTACGTAATTTATCTAAGAGCGCCTTTGGTAGCGTAAGGTCTTTGTTACGTGGCGCGGGACGGCATAGAGCACGTTCGATCCAATTGTGCCGCTAGCAGCGGATTTGGCAGCGTCGCAGGCGCCGTGCGGGGCAAACGCATGGCCATGGGCCGAGAAGCGCGCGAGCATGTCGATGTCGTTGCCGCCGTCGCCGTAGACCTGGACCTCGTCTGGCCCAAAGCCGTAGTGCTCGGCCAGGTGCGCCACCGCCGCGCCCTTGTTGACGCCCGTGCGGGTCACCTCGAACATCGAAGGGTCAAACGGGGCGTTCACCAGCTTGTCGGCGTGCTCGGCCAAAAACGCGCCGAATTCCGCCACGACGCCCGCGTCTTTGGTGCGGCAGTTGATCTTGCAGATGTCGTCCGCAAGCACGTCGGCGGGCCGCTGGTCAAAGCGGAACTCCTTCTCAAAGGAGTCGCCCTGCCTCATGGCGCGCATGCGCACGGCGGTGACGACGCGCTTCAGGCCCTTCCTGTCCCTAAAGCCCGCGTCATGGGCCTCGCGGCTGCCGGTGACGTAGGTCCCCCTTCGTCCCACGCAGGTAAACGCCTCGCCCGGGAAAGCCATGAGCATCTCCTCCACAAGGGCGGGGTCGATCTGCTCGAAGCGAATCAGCTCGCCGGCGCAGGTGATGACGATGGCGCCGTTTGCGGCCACGACGTCATTGCCCAGGCCGTCAAAGCCAAAGTCGTCGGGCGTACGCAGGGTGCGGCCCGTTGCCACGGAGAAGTGGGCGCCCTCGCGGCGTGCCTTTCGAACGGCATGGCGCACGGGCTCGGAGACCTGGTGCATGGCACCAAGCAGGGTTCCGTCGAGGTCGGCGGCGAAGAGTTTGATCATCTGGGCAGCTCCAAAGCGCATCGCAAGGTTTTCAGGTCCAATCATACGCCGGAGCGCCGGGACGTTTTCGTAACGGTATTCTACCGCCGGGGCATTTTCGCAACGGCTTTCCAAACCTCTCGAGCCCAGCCATCTCGGGCCCCGCCAGCCCCATCCGGCGCCTCCCCGCTCTGTAAAGGATCGCGAACCAAATGGGCGCGCGAGACGTACGGGACGCTTTGCGTCATTATGGTAGGGATGAAAAGTCGTCGGGACCAGGCGGCGGCGCCCGCCGCCCGCCAAGCCCGACTGCGGCGCCATGCCCGCGCCATGAAAGGAGAAGATCTGATGAGCGAAGCGTTGCTTAGCGTCCGCGGCCTTTGCAAGAGCTACGGGGAGACCGAGGTCCTTAGGAACATCGACGTCGACATCAACCGCGGTGACGTCATCTCCATCATCGGCCCCTCCGGCTGCGGCAAGTCCACCTTCATGCGCTGCCTCAACTACCTCGACCCGGCCACCTCGGGCCAGATCTTCTTCGACGGCAAGCTCGTCGACGACGACCCAAAGGCCCTGCAAGCCCTGCGCCAGAAGATGGGCATGGTCTTCCAGAGCTTCAACCTCTTCTCCAACATGACCATCGTTGAGAACGCCATGCTGGGCCCGGTCAACCTGCTGGGCGTGAGCCGCCAGGAGGCCTACGACCGCGCCATGGACCTGCTCAAGACGGTAGGCCTGGGACACAAGCCCCTCTCCTACCCCGACGAGCTCTCCGGCGGCCAGAAGCAGCGTGCCGCCATCGCCCGCACGCTGGCCATGCAGCCCG
>CAVJWS010000036.1:0-19070 GCA_963653485.1 Prevotella sp. CAG:279 | reverse complement strand
TGGCGGAAACGCCGTCATGCAGGGTGCCGGCATAGGGCACGTAGGAGTCCACGCCCTCGACGAAGCTGAGCTTGGCCGCGCCACCGAGGTCGTAGCGCTGCCAGTTGCGGGCACGCGCGGAACCCTCGCCCCAGTACTCCTTCATGTACTGGCCGTTCACGTTCACGCGCTCGGTGGGACTCTCGTCAAAGCGGGCGAAATAGCGGCCGAGCATCATGAAGTCGGCGCCCATGGCCAGGGCGAGCGTCATGTGGTAGTCGTAGACGATGCCGCCGTCGGAGCACACGGGCACGTAGACGCCGGTCTGCTCGAAGTACTCGTCACGGGCGCGGCAGACGTCGATGAGCGCGGTGGCCTGGCCGCGGCCGATGCCCTTGGTCTCGCGGGTGATGCAGATGGAGCCGCCGCCGATGCCGACCTTGACGAAGTCCGCGCCGCAATCGGCCAGGAAGCGGAAGCCCTCGGCGTCGACCACGTTGCCGGCACCGACCTTCACCGAGTCGCCGTAGTGGGCGCGGATCCACTCGATGGTGAGCTTCTGCCACTCGGAATAGCCCTCGGAGGAGTCGATGCACAGGACGTCGGCGCCGGCCTCCACGAGCATGGGCACGCGCTCGGCGTAGTCGCGGGTGTTGATGCCCGCGCCCACGATGTAGCGCTTGGAGCTGTCGAGCAGCTCGTTGGGACGGCTCTTGTGGGAGTCGTAGTCCTTGCGGAAGACGAGGGAGACGAGGTTGCCGTCCTTGCTGACGATGGGCAACGCGTTGAGCTTGTGCTCCCAGATGAGGTCGTTGGCGACCTTGAGGGAGGTGCCGTCCTCGGCGCAGATGACCTGCTCGGCCGGCGTCATGAAGTCGCGGACGAGCTTGTCGCGGGAGTCGCGGGAGACGCGGTAGTCACGCGAGGTGACGATGCCGCAGAACTTGCCGTGAGGCGTGCCGTCCTCGGTGACGGGCATGGTGGAGTGGCCGGTGCGCTCGAGCAGCTCGAGCACCTCGGCGAGCGTCATGTCGGGAGTGAGGGTGGAGTCGGAGACGACGAAGCCGGCCTTGTAGGCCTTGACCTCGCGCACCATGGCGGCCTCGGACTCGGCGGTCTGGGAACCGAAGATGAAGGACACGCCGCCCTCCTGGGCAAGCGCGATGGCGAGCTTGGGGCCGGAGACGCTCTGCATGATGGCCGAGACCATCGGGACGTTCAGCGTGATGGGAGACTCCTCGCCACGCTTGAACTTGCACAGCGGCGTCTTGAGGTTCACGTTGGCTGGGATGTTCTCCGAAGAGGAATAGCCCGGTACGAGCAGGTACTCAGAGAAGGTGTGCGACTCGCCCTCGAAGAACGTTGCCATGTAGGTGACTCCCTTTCTGCCATGCCGCGCGCCCCTTGGCACGGGCCCCTTACCGACACATTGTTGACATTGTAGCGTCAGGAGAATATTTGGCCACCACGAAGAAAGTAAGGGCGCCAAACCTTTTGACAGGAAATCTTGTCGTCAGGGGAACAGGGACCGCGTCGCTCTCAGGCAGTCCCACACGCAAGCAAGGCGCCTTGCTAAGCAACAGCCAATACAGCTGCAGAAGGGCGGGAGGGGCGTCGCGTCGATCGAGATTCCGCATGAGCCGAAGGTGACTTAATGTCACCTTCGTGCGAGCGCAGGACTGCCCGAGAGCGACGCGATGCCCCTCCCGCCCATACGTGACGGTTACAGCAACGCCGTTCGACAAAGATGCCGCGCTAGCTAGCCTCGCCGATCTGGTCAAGGGAGATCGAGACGGTGTGCTTGGTGGGAACCCATTCGACCTTCTTGAAGAGGGCCACGACGTTGATGGGGATGTAGGTCATCATGAACAGCGGGAAGGTGAAAAGGTTCGTGAAGATGCGCCAACGGCGCTCCTTGCGGCAGATGATGCGCTTGCGCTCGGAGATGGTCGTGATGACGGCCAGGATGAAGAAGGTCACGTACATCGAACCGAAGGTCATCACGAGCGAACCCACGCACATCGAGAGTTCGCCCTGCGTGGCCAAGAAGCCGTGGCTTAGGCTGCCGATGACAAGGTAGGAGGCGTTCACGAAGGCCGAAATGAGCGTGAGGATGTTGCCCGGCGCCACGGTCATGAGCATGTCGTAGGCACCAAAGCGCTTCTTGCCCACGCCGCGGAACAGGTCTCCCACGTAGGAGAAGAAGACCTGGTAAAAGCCCTTGGTCCAACGCAGGCGTTGGGTCCAGGAACTCTTGAAGTCAATGGGCTGCTCGTCATAGAACTCCGCGGGCGAAAACGCGATGCGGATGCCGTTGGCGGCGCAGAAGGTAGAGAACTGGATGTCCTCGGTGAGGGTGTGGAAGTCCCAGCCCCTCATGCCCTTGATGATGCGGGCGGAAACCATCCAGCCGGAACCCGAGATAGCGCAGCCCGTGCCGCAGTGCATGCGCGAGTTGTTGAGGAACTTGGCCTCTCGCAGGAACCACGTGGCGTAGGCCGAGCTCACCCAGCTCGAATCAAAGTTCTTGGAGTTGCGGTAGCTCGTTGAGACGAGATATCCCTGGTCAAAGACCTTGTTCATCTCGGTGACATAAGTCTTGGAGAGCAGGTTGTCCGCGTCAAAGACGATGAAGGCGTCGTACTTGTCGGGATATTCGTCCATGATGCGCTCAAAGCCGTAGTCGAGGACCCAGCTCTTGCCCTTGCGGGCCAGGTCGTTGCGCTCGTAGACGATGGCGCCGGCGCGACGGGCCTCCTCGGCCGTGTTGTCGGTGCAGGCGTCGGCGACCACAAAGGTGTCGATGAGCTCGGCAGGGTAGTCCTGGTCCTTGATGGACTTGACGAGGTTGGCGATGACGCTCTCCTCGTTGTGCGCGGCGATGAAGAAGGCATAGCGGTGCTGCTTCTTGGCTTCGGGGATCTTCACCATGCCACGGCGCCAGGTCACCAGGATGTAGACGAACTGGTAGAAGTAGCACACCGTGAAGAAGAGCCAGATGATGAAGTTAAAGACGACGATGGGCGTGATGCCCAGGCGGTTGAGTTCCAAAGCTCGCCTCGCAAGACGTTGGTTTACTGGTGCCGCTCCAAGAGCAGCGGGCAGATCTGCTCGCCAGCCTCCGTGCGGCCCATTGAGCGGCCTTTCAGGGATTCTAGTACGGCGCGCAGGTCATCGGGCAGGCCATCCTTAAGTTCTATGGTCTCACCAGAAACCGGGTGGGCAAAGCTCACGCTCCAGGAGTGCAAGAACTGCCTGGTAAGGCCTAGGTTCTGGGCGAGGTCTCCCCTGCCGTACAGGGGGTCTCCGATGACCTGGTGGTTGATATGGCGCATGTGGACGCGAATCTGGTGGGTGCGCCCGGTGTAGAGGTGGCACTCGAGCAGGGTGTAGCCCTCGTCGCGACGGCCCGCCTCAAAGCGCTCGAGAACGCGGAAGGTCGTGATGGCCTCGCGGGCGCCCGGCTCATTTGAGACGGCCATGCGGATGCGGTCGCGCGTGGAGCGGGCGATGCCGGTGTCGATGGTGCCGGAGTCGGCCGCGACGTAGCCCCACACGAGGGTGACATAGCGTCGGTCCAGCGTGCGCAGGCGGATGAGGTCCTGCAGGGCCTTCTGGGTCTCGTCGTCCTTGGCGGCAAGCATGAGGCCCGAGGTGTCCATGTCGAGCCTGTGCACGATGCCGGGGCGGTCCTCCCCCTGCAGGGTGCCAAGGTGCGCCAAACCGCAGCGGGCCACCAGCGCGTTGGCGAGCGTGTCGTCGACGTGGCCGGGGCTGGGGTGGCACACGAGGCCCGCCTGCTTGGAGAGCACGATGAGGTGCTCGTCCTCGCGGCGGACGTCAAGCTCGATGTAAGGGTTGGGGGCAAGACCGCCCTCGGGCACGAGGGCCTGGGGCTCCTCCACCGTGGCGCGGACGCGGTCTCCCAGCAGCACCTTCTCGCTCTTGGAGGTGGCGGGGGTCTCGTTGATGAAGACCTGGCCCGTCTCCACGAGCTTGGCACAGGCCGAACGCGAGGGCATGCCAGGTCCGGTGGCCAGGAAGGCATCGAGGCGAAGGCCATCTGACTCGGGCCCCACCAGCAGGTTCACGACGCGGGCCATAGGCTAGCGTCCCTCGTTGGGGGCGAAGCCAGCGTCGGCGGCGCTAGCCGCCGTGGAGGAGCTGGAAGCGAAGGAGCCAGAAACCGTGGAGGCCACAGGCGCTTCAGCATCGTTGGCGCCGCAGGAGGTGTTGGAGGCCACAGGGCCGCTCTGGGCGGTCATAGCGGCATCGGCAGCGCCACGGGCACCGGCGCCAGCGTTATCCGCAGCCGTCGCAGCGCCATCATCGCCTACGCCAAAGACGTCCAGCTCCTCGGCCCTCGCGTCGTCCTCGCGCCAGGCGAGCAGCAAGACCAGGACGACGCCGCAGGTCACGAAGATGTCGGCCACGTTGAAGACCGGGAAGTCGATGAAGCTCGTGGCGAAGAAGTCCGTCACTTGCCCGGCCGCCACGCGGTCGATGAGGTTGCCGACGCCGCCGCCGGCCACCGCTCCCAAGGCGCAGGCCAGGGGCAGCCCCATCCTCTTGTCACGGGCCACCCACAGGGTGCAGGCCACGCAGATGAGGGCCGCCAGCACCACGAACAGCCAGGTGGAGCCACTGCCGATGGAGAAGGCCGCGCCGGTGTTCATGACAAGCGAGAGGTCGAGCACGCCGGGGATGAAGGGCATGGGGCCCGCCGCGAGCGCCTCGCGCGCCCAGGCCTTGGTGACCTGGTCGAGCGCGACGACGCAGGCGGCAAGCCCCACGTAGCCCACTATGTTCCTAGTGCGCGCCACGAGCTACTCGGCCGCGGGCGCGAGGGAGACGGCCTTGCCGCAGCGGCAGCACAGGCCGTCGGCGCCCAGCGGACGCCAGTTCCAGCAGCGCGGGCACTTCTCGCCGTTGGCGGGCAGGACCTCGCAAGCGAGCTCCTCGCCGCAGACAAGCTCCACCTCGGAGCAGACGAAGGCCTCGGCCAGCACGGCCTCGTAGCCCTTGAGCAGCTCATAGGCGCCCTCGGCGATGGTGAGCACGCAGCGGGTGGCCTGGCTCGTCTTCTCGGTCACGGTGCCGGCGGCAAGTGCGGCCTCGTTGGCCTTGGTGAAGGCGCCGCGGGCCTCGAGCATCGCGTTGTAGGCCGGAAGCAGGGCCTCGACCTCGTCGTGCGCGAGCGGGGCGCCCCACCAATCCAGCAGGGCGGCGTAGTCCTGGCCGTCGCGGGCGCTGGCCGGCAGGTGCTCCATGACCTCGTCGGTGGTGAAGGACAGGATGGGCTGCAGGTCGCGAAGCAGCATCTCGAGCAGGTAGTACCAGCAGGTCTGGGCGCTGCGGCGGCTCTTGGCGCTCGGGGCGTCGCAGTACATGCGGTCCTTGGTGGCGTTGAGGTAGCCGTTGGAGAGCTCGGTGACCACAAAGTCGTAGAGCGAGCGGTAGACCTGGTAGAAGCGGTAGCCGGCGTAGGCCTCGCTCACCTTCTCGTGCATCTCGCAGGCACGCGCCAGCACGAGCTTGTCGTAGGTCTCCATCTCGTCCACCGGCACGAGGTCGCTCTCGGGGTCGAACTGGCCCTCGAGCTCACCCAGCAGGAAGCGGAAGGTGTTGCGGAAGCGACGGTAGGCGTCGGAGGTGCGGGCGAGGATCTCGTGGTCGACGGCGACGTCGTTGCTCGTGTCGGTGGAGGCCACCCACAGGCGCAGGATGTCGGCGCCCATCTCGGCGCACACGGCGTTGGGGTCGATGACGTTGCCGAGGCTCTTGCTCATCTTGCGGCCCTGGCCGTCGAGCGTGAAGCCCTGGGAGACGACGGCCTTGTAGGGGGCGTGGCCGTTCGCGCCCACGGAGGTGAGCAGCGAGCTGTGGAACCAGCCGCGGTGCTGGTCGGAGCCCTCGAGGTACATGTCGGCCGGGTACTGGAGCTCGTCGCGGTACTCGCAGACGGCCTTCCAGGAGACGCCGGAGTCCCACCAGACGTCGAGGATGTCCTTGTTGGCCTTGAGGTGGTGCCCGCCGCACTTGGGGCAGGTGCAGGCCTCGCCCAGGTAGCTCGCCGGCTCGTCGGTGAACCAAGCGTCGGAACCCTTCTCGTGGAAGAGCTTGATGACGGCGTCGAGCGTGGCGTCGTTCATGACGGTCTCGCCGCAGTCCTCGCAGGCAAAGCTCGGGATGGGCACGCCCCAGTTGCGCTGGCGGCTGATGCACCAGTCTGGGCGGCCCTCAACCATGGCGTGGATGCGGTTCTGGGCGCGGGCCGGGTACCAGGTGACCTTGTTGTCGATGGCGTCAAGCGCCTCGGTGCGCAGGCCGGTCTTGTCCATGGAGACGAACCACTGGTCGGTGGCGCGGAACAGCACCGGCTGGTGGCAGCGCCAGCAGTGCGGGTAGCTGTGGTCGATCTTCTTCTCGGCCACAAGGGTGCCGCGCTCGCGGAGGAACTCGATGATGTGCGGGTTGGCCTCGTCGGTGTCCATGGCGGAGAAGGGGCCGCCGGTGCCGAAGTCCTCGCCCACGTAGAACTTGCCGTCATCGTCGACCGGCATGCAGATGTCCATGCCCTCCTTGACGCAGACGTAGTAGTCGTCGGCACCGTGGCCGGGCGAGTTGTGGACGATGCCGGTACCGTCGTCGACGCCGACGTAGTCGGCCAGCAGGGCCACGCCCTCGACGCCGTCAAAGACGGGCTGCTTGTAGTGCAGGTGGTAGAAGGTCTCGGCGGGAACCACGTAGGGCTTGCCTTCGACCTGGACGGGCGTGTAGTCCCAGCCGAACTGCTCGCAGCAGGCACCGGCCAGGGCCTCGAGCATGACCTCGGCGCGGCCCTCGTGCTCAACGGCCACATAGGACTCGCCGGGCTTGAGGGAGACCGCCTGGTCGGATGGGATGGTCCAGGGGGTTGTGGTCCAGATGATGAAGTCCACCGGACCGTCGAAGCCCTCGAGGCCGGCGGGCTTGGAGGTCAGCTCGAAGCGCACGAAGATGGACGGGCTGGTCTCGTCGCCGTACTCGATCTCGGCCTCGGCGAGGGCGGTGTGGCAGTGCTTGCACCAGTGCACGGGCTTGCGGCCGCGGTAGACCATGCCCTTGTCGAACATCGCCTTGAAGACCTCGATGTCGGCGGCGTCGTGCTGGTGGTAGAGGGTGAGGTAGGGGTGGTCCCAGTCACCGAGGACGCCCAGGCGACGGAAGCCCGCCTTCTGCAGCTCGATGTTCTCGACGGCGAACTGGTTGCACATCTCGCGGATCTCGGAGGTGGGCATCTCGTTGAACTTCTCGGTGCCGACCTTCTCCTCGACCTTGTGCTCGATGGGCTGGCCATGGCAGTCCCAGCCGGGGACGTAGGGGACGTCGCGCCCCTGCATCATCCAGTAGCGGTTGATGATGTCCTTGGAGACCTTGTTCATGGCGTGGCCGATGTGGATCGGGCCGTTGGCGTAGGGAGGGCCATCGTGCAGCACGAACTTCTCGTGGCCGGCGTTCTTCTTGCGAGCCAGCTCGTAGACCTGGTTCTCGTTCCACTTCTTGAGACGTTCGGGCTCGCGGGTGGCGAGGCTCGCCCTCATGGGGAAGCTCGTGCTCGGGAGGTTCATCGTCTGCTTGAACTCGTTTGCCATTCCTCGGTAGTGCTCCTTTCGCGGGCGCCGCCCGCATCCGCCGAGCGCTGCATGCACCTGGGAGGGCCCAGAGGCATGAAAAAAGCGCCCGCCCCGGCCACCGGGACGAAGCGCCAAGATACGGCATGCGCCGCGACGTTTCGCTAACCACCCAGCGGACGAGAATCTCGCCTTACTCGGCTGGCCTATGACGGCGGCCAATCCGGTGACGCCTACTGGGACGGCTACATGCCGACCGTTGGGGCCACGGCTCCGGGGTGATTTTGGTCTGGGTGCGGCCACGGGCTCCCACCAACCCCGCTCGCTTTGGGCCGCAGTGACCGGACTACTCGTCCCCATCACAGCTTTCGAGGGGATATGTTAGCACGGCACCACGCGAGGGGACGCGCCAATTGAAGGACTTCTCGATACGAAAAGCTTGGGGCGAGAACTAGGACGCGACCAAGGAGCGCAACGCCTTCTGTACGGGCGCGAGCAGAACCGTGTCCAGCACGCTGGCGGCGAGCCAGGAAAGGGCGTAGGAGGCAAGCAAGAAGAGCAGCCAGACGCCCACGTGACCCGCGGCCCCCATGGCGGCAACGTCTCCCAGCAGGGCCTTGTCATAGAGCAAACCGCCCACGACGGTGATGGCGGCGGCCTGGAAGAGGTAGATGGTGTAGCTACGGCGGCTCGTCCACTCGACGGCTCGGGCCACGCTCGCAGACGCAACGTGGGCACCCGAGAAGAGCACGAAGACCGCCGGCGTGGCGAGCGCCCACAGGTAGCTCGGGTTGGAGCGCTCGAGTCCGAGCTGGGCGGCAAGGGCGTCTGCCACCAGGGCGACGGCGCCCACGGCCACGATGCGACGACGCGCAGGGGCATCGGTCTTGTGAGCCAGGCGTCGCATGGCATAACCCATGCAGAAGTAGAGCGAATAGCCCGCAAAGACCTGCGAGCCAGACGGCAGGAATCGTGCCATCAGGCCAGCGAGGTCACCGGCCCAAGCCAAGCCAAAGACGGACGCAGAAGAGACGACATCGCAGGCAAGGCCCCAGGCCGAAAGCGCGACGAGCAGGGCCACGAAGGCACGGAAGGCACGCTCGTCCAGCGCCTCGAACATCCTGTAGAGGAAGGGCGCCACGGCAAGCATCGGCACGAGGGCAGGAACGAACCACCAGGCGCCGCCCAGCAGGTAGTGGGCATAGGCAAGATAGCCTTCCGCATAGCCCTGGGCAAAGAGCGCCACGACCCAGGCAACCATGGAGTAGAGCGCGACCGGCACCACGATGGTGACGAGCTTGCCCAGATAGTACCCGCGAAGGCTCCCCCGCAAGGGACGGATGGCAAAGAAGCCCGAAAGCGCGAAGAAGACCGGGTCGCAGACGAGGAAGAGGGTGGAGAAGAAGGCCGAGAGGTCGGCGTCTCCCGTGGTGCCGATGCGCGCCGAGGCATGCACGGCCACCACGGCAAACATGGCCACACTCCGCAGCAGGTCCCAGCGCACGTCCCTGGCGGCACCACGCGCAGCTTCGCCACTCTCGGCAACCTTTGCCTGCTGGTTCTTCTCGTCCATCTTCACCCCACTCCCCTTCAGCTCGCTTCCGCAATCGCATGAACCAAAGTATCTCAAACGAAGGGGCCCCGGCTGCCGCCGAGACCCCAGATGCAAAAACTATTCCGGACGGACGGCATAACGGCCGCCCAAGCTCCCCTACTGCTGCGCCTTGGGCAGGTCGGGGGCAAAGCCGTCGTCGCGGGTGAACATCGTCATGAACTCGTCGCCCGTGATGGTCTCCTTCTTCTGCAGGTAGTGGCTAATCTCGTGCAGCTTGAAGCGGTGGGCCTTGAGGGTCTCCAGAGCGGCCGTGTGGCCCTCCTCCACCAGGCGCTGGACCTCGGCGTCAATCTCCTGCGCGGTGCCCTCGGAGCAGGTGAGCTCGGCGCCGCCGCCCAGGTAGCGGTTGCGCTGGGCGCCCAGGGCCACCATGCCGAACTTGTCGCTCATGCCGTACTGGGTCACCATGGCGCGGGCGATCTGGGTGGCCTTCTCGATGTCGTTGGAGGCACCGGTGGTCATCTCGCCAAAGATGAGCTCCTCGGCCGCACGGCCGCCGCACAGCACCGCAATCTTGTTCTTGGCCTCCTGGCGCGTGGTGAGGAAGTGCTCGTCCTCCTCCACCTGCATGGTGAAGCCCAGGGCGCCTGAGGTGCGCGGCACAATGGTGATCTTGGAGACGGGGGCGCTGCCCTTCTGGGTGGCCGCCACGATCGCGTGGCCGGTCTCGTGGTAGGAGACAACCTCCTTCTCGTGCTCGGACAAGACGGTGGACTTCTTCTTCTCGCCGGCGATGACCACGTCCACCGACTCGGCGAGGTCGGTCTGGGTCACGCGCTTGCGACCAAAGCGCACCGCGCGCAGGGCCGCCTCGTTGATGATGTTGGCGAGGTCGGCGCCGGAGGCACCGGGGGTGGAGCGAGCGATGACGCCCAGGTCGATGCCGTTCTCCATCTTCACGTCGTTGGCGTGGAGGTTGAGGATGGCCTCTCGGCCGGCGAGGTCGGGCAGCTCGACGGGGATGCGACGGTCGAAGCGGCCGGGACGCAGGAGGGCCTGGTCGAGCGACTCGGGGCGGTTGGTGGCGGCCAGCACCACGATGCCCTTCTGGTTGTCAAAGCCGTCCATCTCGGAGAGCAGCTGGTTCAGCGTCTGCTCGCGCTCGTCGTTGGAGTTGAGCGAGCCGTCGCGCTTCTTGCCCACGGCGTCAATCTCGTCGATGAAGATGATGCAGGGGGCCTTCTCCTTGGCCTGCTTGAACAGGTCGCGCACCTTGGCGGCGCCGCGGCCCACGAACATCTCCACGAACTCGGAGCCGGCGATCTGGAAGAAGGGCACGCCCGCCTCGCCGGCGACGGCCTTGGCCAAAAGCGTCTTGCCCGTGCCGGGAGGTCCCACCAGCAGCGCGCCGCGCGGGCAGCGCGCGCCAATCTCGGTGTACTTCTCGGGGTGCTTGAGGAAGCTCACAATCTCTTCCAGCGACTCCTTGGCCTCGTCCTGGCCGGCGACGTCGGTGAACTTGACGCCGGTCTCCTCGCCCTTGACCTCCTTGGCGTGGCTCTTGCCCAGGCCGCCGCCCATGCCAAAGCCGCTGCCGAAGTTCATGGAGGGGCCGTCGTCGCCCATGGCCTTCTTCATGCGGCGGTTGAGCCACACGCCGCCGGCGACGGCGATGAGGATGGGCATGCCGTAGACGAGCAGCATGTATATCCAGATGTCAGAGCTTTGGTCTGCGATCTGGGCCGAGTAGGTGACGTTGTGCTTGTTGAGGCGCTCAGACAGGCTGTCGTCGGAGGGCCACATGGTGGCGCGGTAGGTGACGTTGCCGTTGTCCTTGGTGGTGAAGGTGATCTTGCCGGTGCTCGTGTCGAGCGAGACCTCGCTCACCTGGTCATCGTCCACCATGTCGATGAACTCGCTGTACGTCACGTCCTTCACTGAGGCGCGCTCGATGCTGGGGTAGACAATCGAGTTCAGGGCCACGATCGCCGCAATTGCGATGATCACGTACAAGATCATCGATTGTCGCTTCTTCTTGTTGTCCATTACCAATCCTTGGGTCGGCTTGCGTTCATGCCTCAAGCATGTTTTGGCAAGCATACCCAAGCGCCCCTCGATAAATCAGACGCTCGAGCGAAAGCGCAAAGCCACCCGCTACCTGTTAGAGGTTGGCCCGCTCCGGCAAGTCACCGGTGCGGTAGGCGTCGAGCAGGGCCGTGAGGTCGTCAATCTGGGTCCGGATGTTGGCGCCCGTGTCGGTGTCGGCCACCTTGAGGGGCCGCTCGTTGCGCTCGACCTGGTCGTCGTCAGAGAAGATGTCGCCACGGTCGGCGATGACGTCGCCGATCTGGTCATAGGGACGGTGCGCCTTGATCCGCGTGCCATGGGCGTCGACGATGAGCGTGTAGCCGGCGATGCCCGTCTTGGTGTGGTAGGCGCGGCAGAATCCGCCGTCGATGACGAAGCGCAGGCCGTCTCCGCGGATGGGGCTCTCGCCAAAGCCCTGGGCCACCGGCGTGTGGCCGTTGATGATGTGGCACCCCGGCCCAAAGAGGCCGAACTCCTCAAGCACGTGGCGGCAGACGTCGGCGCGGCATGCGAGGTCAAAGTAGGGGTCCTGTTCCTCGACCCAGGTGGAGGGGTCCTTCACGAAGGCGCGCTCGAAGGTCTTGAAGTTTCTGCCCGAGAGCGGCGAGCCGAGGCCGCACCACAGGTACCACATCCAGTCGAGCAGCTCCTCGGTGCGCTCGTGCCAGGCCTGGCGGGCGATGCGGTCGCAGGCGTCGAGGTAGGCACGGCCCGCGATATGGCGCCCGCACACCCTCACGGGGCGGAAGCTACCGTCGGGGCGCATGGGAACGCACCCGTGGAAGAGCAGGTTCTTGTTGTAGCTGAGGTAGACGGAGCCATGCTCGTAGAGGAAGTCGACGTGGCGGCGCAGGCGGCGGCTGTTGGTGAAGCTCTCGACCAACCCGGAGATGACCTCGGACTCCTCGTCCGTAAGCTCGTAGGGGCGCGCCGGGTCAACCGTCGGGAAATCGGTGGTGGTGAGCTCGTAGGCCTTGTTGCCGATGCGCACGGTGCCGGAGGCGAGGTCGAGCTTGTCGAGCAGCAGGCGGTCGGCCATGTCAAACTCGGGCCGACGCATGACGAGCTGGCCCGTGAGCTTGAACATGATGACCGAGATGGCCTTCTCGGTGGCGCTCATCACGTCATCCGCCACGTAGGTCTTGTCGGCGAACAGGGCGAGCTCGCGCAGCGGAATGCCATAGGAGCTCTCGAGGATCTGCAGCGTGCCGTAGTGGACGTTGTTGCGAACGACGGTGGCCACGCAGGCGGCAGAGCCCGCAGCCGCGCCCATCCAGCAAATGTCATGGTTGCCCCACTGGACGTCGATGCTGTGGTAGCCCATGAGGCGGTCCATGATGGCGTCTCCGCGCGCGCCCCTATCGTAGACGTCGCCCACGAGGTGGACGTGGTCTACCGCGAGGCGCTTGATGAGGGCCGCGAGGCTTCGGATGAAGTCGTGGGCGCTTCCCGTCTCGATGATGGACTCGATGATGCGCTCGTGGTAGGCGGCGCGGTCCTCCTGCTCGCCCACGCGCGCGTGCAGGAGCTCGTCGATGATATAGGCATAGGCAACCGGCATCGCCTTGCGCACCTTGGAGCGCGTGTAGGAGTCGGAAAGATAGCGGGCAAGCTCGATGAGCAGCTTAAGGGAGCTGCGGTACCACGAAGGCGTGTCCTGGTGCGCCTCGGCGACGCGACGCAGCTTTTCGTCGGGGTAGTAGACGAGGGTGCAAAGGTCAGCCTGCTCGCTGGCGGTGAGGCGGTGCCGAAAGACGGCCTGGACGCGCTCCCTCACCACGCCCGAGCAGTTGTTGAGGATGTGGTCGAACTGCTCGATGTCACCGTGCACGTCAGAGATGAAATGCTCGGTGGCCTTAGGCAGGTTGAGAATGGCCTCGAGGTTGATGACCTCGGTATAGACGGCCTGGCAGGTCGGGAACTTCTCAGAGAGCAGCGAAAGGTACTTGACGCGCTGCTCGGCCTCATAGGAACGCTGCACACGTCCTCCTAGCTGCTAGTAGTGAACCACCACGACGTCTCCGACCTTGCAGAGGTTATAGAGCTCGGCCGCCTTGTCGGAGGGCAGGTTGACGCAGCCGTGGCTTCCGGCGGTTTGGTAGATGGTACCGCCAAAGCTACTGCGCCAGCTGGCGTCATGAAGGGCCCAGGAGTTCTCGATGAAGGGCATCCAGTAGCTCACGTGGCTGATGTAGGAGGGCTGCCCGGTGGAGGGGTCGGTGGCGCCACGCAGCTCGACGTCGCCCGAGGCGCGATAGTTGTTGAGGGCGAACACGCCGGCCGGCGTGTCATAGCCCTTGGCGTGGTCGCCGGTGACGCAGTCGCTCTCCCAGACAAGCGAGCCCGAGTCGTCGTAGAGGCGAACGTGCTGCTCGGCAAGGTCGATGTCGAGGTAGCGGTTGCCCCAGTCCCTGCGGCCCGCATCGGGCACCTGGCTGGCGGTGTTCTTGGTGGGTATCTCGATGGGGTCGGTGGAACCGGCCTCGACGGCCGCCGTCAGCGACTCGCAAAGCGAGGCCTCGTCGGTGACCCAGCCGTAGAGGCTGTCCCAGTGGTTGCCGTAGGCGGCGACGGTCACCTGCTTGCCGTCCGGCCTCGTATAGGTGCGCTCGGCGCCGCGGGTGTCGTACTTCGCGGCCACCTCGCTGCTGACCCACTCCTTGAGCTTGTCCGCGTCCAGCGTGGCGTTGAGGCTCTCGTCGAAGGTGATCCAGGTGGAGATCTGCTCGCGCGTGACCTCCCCGGCAACGGAGCCGCCAAGCGTGAGCTGGATGTCGGCCTTCATGAATCGGTTGGCGTTCTCCGCAGCGGTGGCAAGGCTCGGGTCGTCCGAAGTGACGGAAGCTTGCACCAGGCAGGAGTCATCGAGCACGATGCGGGCCGGCATGCCGGCGAGCTCGGAGGTGACCTTCTCGACCGTGACGTCGAAGTCGATGGCGGTGCCGAGCTTCTCGGCCACAACCTCGTAGCGCTGGGAAGTCTCCGAGAAGGCGACGGTGGCGTCGGTGGGCTGGGTGGCGGTCGCGTTGATCTCGTCCACCTTGGACTGGAGCAGACTCTTGACCTTGGCGGAATCTACCGTGGCGCCCGCGTCGGCCTCCAGGGCATGGGCCTGCCAGACCTCCAGCGGCCAAGCGTAAGCATGCTGCTGCGAAATGATGCTCTTGGCATACTCGTCCCGGTTAAAGCTGAGCCCGACCTCGCTGCCCTTGATGGTCATGTCAATGCCGTCGCCAGAGAGCTGGGCCTGATAGGCGCTCACCTTGGAACCATAGGCAGAGCTCACCTCGCTGGCGAGCTTAAGCGAGACGTCGGCGCCGTTAAGCGTGGTGTTGGGCATGAAGACGAAGTTGAACGCCGCAAGCCCGGCAAGATAGACGACGGCAAGCACGCCTGCGACGCAACCGAGGACGATTGCGGCTATCTTGCCACCATGCCCCTTGCCAGGGCCTTGCTCACTTGGCTGGACCTCGGAGGCGTTCCTCGCCATGCCAACGGCACCAAAAGACTGCTGCTGGATAGGGGGATAGGTTTTGGGCTTGGGATTTGAGCCCGCGGCATGTTTGCCCTTGTACTTCTTTTTAAGCTGCATTTTGGGCGCGTCCGTCTTTCTCGGCCCGATGGGCCAACGCTTGCACATTCACACTTGGAGTATCGTAGCGCAAGCAACTGACATAAAGGTTCGCCACTCCAATTAGTTGGCAACTTCAAGACGCCGGCAGGCTCGTGGCCGGCAGGCACGAAAGAGGGACCATGGGAGTCATACAGCTACAGAGCGCCGGCGACGCGCGCGTCGACGTCTACGCGCGCCTCACCGACAGGCAGCTCCGCAGCAAGCTCGAGGCAAGCGCCTCGGTGCTCGTGGCCGAAAGCGAGAAGGTGGTGCGCGTGGCGATGGCCAGCGGACTAGAGCCCCTCTCCCTTTTGCTCGAGGAAGGCCAGCTCGCCACAAGAGGAGACCTGGTCAAGGACGTTGCGGGACGTCATGGCGCCGACGTCCTCATGCACGCCGGGCATATTTCCATAGAGCCTGCCGACGAGCTGCCCGTCTACGTGCTGCCGCACGACGAGATCAGCAAGCTCGTTGGCTACAACGTCACCCGTGGCGTGCTCGCTGCCTTCAGGCGCCCGGCCGAAAGGAGCGCTGCCGAGGTCCTGGACGCGCTTCCCGCCGCACGCCGTGTGGCCGTTCTGGAGGGAGTCACCGACGCCACCAACGTCGGCGCCGCCGTGCGCAGCGCCGCGGCCCTCGGCGTGGACGCGATGCTTCTCTCCCCCACCTGCTGCGACCCGCTCGTGCGCCGCGCCGTGCGCGTGAGCATGGGCACCATCTTCCAGCTGCCCTGGGGCCGCTTTGGCGAGTGGCCATGCGCCGAGGGCGAGGACGGCATCGCGCTGCTCGGGCGCCACGGCTTCAAGACCGCGGCGCTCGCCCTGCGGGATGACTCCTACGCGCTTGGCGACCCTGAGCTGCGAGAGGTTGACAAGCTCGCCATGTTCTTCGGCACCGAGGGCGACGGCCTTTCCAGCGAGACCATCGATGCCTGCGACTACACGGTGAAGATCCCCATGTACCACGACGTCGACTCGCTCAACGTGGCCGCGGCCAGCGCCGTAACCTTCTGGGATTTGTGCCGATAGGACTAGGGCCCCACCGCAGCAAACATTCCGCAGCAGCCTATGGAATGAGACCCTCTAGCGCTGTTGAGCGAGGGCGTTTGCAAGATGACCATGGCCCCGGCGGACGAGCGCGTTAGTCAGCTGCGCAAGCAAAAGGGACCAGGACCCCACCGTAGCAAACATTCCGCAGCAGCTAGTGGTGTAAAGCCCCTAGGCCAGGTGAGCGAGGACGTTTGCAAGGTGGGGTCCTGGTCCCGACGGGATACGTAATGCCCGCTAGTTGAACTTAACCAGCTTCGAGGCGATGCGGTAGATACCGAGGGTGAACTTCTCGCCCACCTTGGTGGGGAGGTTCGTGGCAATGCCCACGACGCCCATGCGGGCGCGGCGATACATCCGCTTGTCGTAGTGCTTGAGGTGCACCCAGAGGGCCTCGCAGTTCTCCATGGCGTCAGGCGCGTCGGAGAGACGCGAGAAGATGGAGCAGACGGCCATCATGAGGGTGAAGTAGCCGATCATGTAGCTACGAAGCTTGGTGCTCTCGATGTCGTCGTAGAGGTGGTAGGCGTCCATCATGATGCGGGTGATGGTGAGCTGCTGGTCGATGCGGCTGATCATGACCTTCTCGTTGACGCTCTGGTCCTCGCGGCCGATGAAGTAGCGGTAGAGGTCCACGTCGAGGTAGTAGAGGGTCTTGCAGCGGGGCAGCGGCACGTAGGCGTAGATGTTGTCCACGTAGAAGGTGTGGGCGGGCATCGGCACGCCGCCGTCGCGCAGGACGTCGGTGCGGTAGCACAGCGAGTGCATCAGCAGGTTCTGGGCCATGTTGAAGTGGCCGATCTTGTCCCAGGTGATGACCTTGTTGCGCTTGAGCACGTACTTGTAGTCGATGACGTTCTGCGTGTTGTCCTCGACGTGCTCGTAGACGTAGTTGGTGATGACGAGGTCCACGCGCATGTCGCGCCACTCGAAGTCGCGCAGGGTGGAGAGCAGCTTGGAGAGCGCGTCGTCATCGAGCCAGTCGTCGGAGTCGACGATCTTGAAGTAGAGGCCGCGGGCGTGCTCGAGGGCGGCGAGCACCGCCATGCCGTGGCCGCCGTTCTCCTGGTGCACGGCCTCCACGATGTTGGGGTAGCGCGTCTGCCACTCGAGGGCCTTCTCGTAGGTGTTGTCCTTGGTGGAGCCGTCGTCCACGACGACGATCTGCACGTCGTCGGCGTAGTCGCTGCCCTCAAGGATGGAGGAGATGCAGTGGTCCATGTATTCGGCCGAGTTGTAGCACGGGATGCCGAAGGTGATGGTCTTGCCTGTAGCCATACGAGAATTCTCCTAGTTACGGCGCTGGCCTCATGGCCGCGCTAGCTAGACGTGAGGCCAGCGCCGCGCGGGGCGCCGGCCGCAATGTTGTTCGGGTTGAGCCTAGTTGTGCGCCTGCACGAGCTCGTCGGAAAGGTCGAGCGCGGAGGCCACGACGCCGTCCATGTCGTAGTAGCGGTACTCCGCCAGACGGCCCACCGGGTGGAAGTTGGTGAGACGGCTCACGCGGGAGAGGTAGCGCTGGTAGAGGTCCTTGTTGGCGTCCTCGAGGATGGCGTAGTAGGGAGTCTCGCCGCTCTCGGGCGTGTAGGCCTTGGAGTACTCCTTCATGATGGTGGTCTTGCCGGGGACGACCTGGCCCGTCATGTTCTTGAACTCGGTGATGCGCGTGAAGTCCTCGCTCACGGTGTAGTTCACGGTGCCCACGGGCTGGAACTGGTCCATGTCCAGCGTCTCGAACACCATGTCGAGCGTGCGGTACGGCAGGGCGCCCAAATCGAGGCCGAAGAGCTCGTCGAGCGGACCGGTGTAGACGACCTCGCCGCCGTAGGGCTTGCCGTTGACCTTCACGTAGTCCTCGTCGATGGTGAGGATGTCGCGGACGTCGACGCTCAGGAAGACGTCGATGAGGTCGTGGTCGAGCAGGCGCTCGAAGAGCTTGGTGTAGCCCTCGGCCGGCATGCCCTGGTGGGCGACGCGCGGGAAGTAGCGCTCGTCATCGCCCACGAAGACCGGCACGCGGCCGGTGACGGAAGGGTCGACCTGGTCGGGCGTGGTGCCCCACTGCTTCATCGTGTAGTGGAGGAACACGTTCTCGTAGACGTAGTCGGCGACCTCCTGCAGGTCTGGGTCGTTCTTCTCGCGCAGCTCGAGGATGGGGACCTTCTTGTTCTCGCCGAAGGTCTCGACGAGCTTCTGGTAGAGGGCCTCGCCGCGCTCCTCGCCAAAGGCGAGCCTGAGGCTCTTGTGGTTGAAGGGCACGGGCATGAGCTGGCCATGGATGTTGGCGAGCACCTTGTGCTGGTAGTCGGTCCACTCGGTGAAGCGGGAGAGGAACTGGTGCACGCGGTCGTCCTGCGTGTGGTAGATGTGCGGACCGTACTTGTGAACGAGAATGCCAGCCTCGTCCTCGTAGTCATAGGCGTTGCCGGCGATGTGGTCGCGGCGCTCGATGACGGCGACGCGGAAGCCGCAGGCCTCCGCAAGACGGCGGGCGCAGACCGACCCCGCGTATCCTGCGCCGACGACGATCATGTCGTAGCTGTCGGCGTTAAAACCAGCGGGAAGCCCGTTAGCGATGCCCATTCGAATCCTCTCGACATATTGCATTCATGAGTGACGCACGCTACCGATGACGGAAACGTGCGTCTTAAATCCGTAGGTGATTCTAGACCATGCGACCCTATAATGGGCAAGGCGCCAATAGACGCCAGCAAAACGCCAAAAAAGGAGCGAAATGAGCGATTTCCTGCAGCGCATGAAGGATGCCGCCAAGGCTGACAAGAAGACCATCGTCCTGCCCGAGGGCGAGGACCCGCGCACCATCGAGGCCGCCAAGAAGATCGTCGAGGAGGGCCTTGCCAACCTTGTCATCCTGGGCGACCCTGCCGAGATTGACGTCGAGGGCGTCACCGTCATCGACCCCAAGACCGCCGAGCAGCACGAGGCCTACGCCGCCAAGTTCGCCGAGCTCCGCGCCAAGAAGGGCGTCACCATCGAGCAGGCCCGCGAGCAGATGAACGACGCCACCTACTTCGGCACCATGATGGTGAAGATGGGCGACGCCGACGGCCTGGTCTCCGGCGCCTGCCACTCCACGGCCAACACCCTGCGCCCGGCCCTGCAGATCCTCAAGACCGCCCCGGGCACCAAGCTCGTCTCGGCCTTCTTCATCATGT
>CAVJWS010000035.1:0-19212 GCA_963653485.1 Prevotella sp. CAG:279 | reverse complement strand
GCATGGCCGACGACGTGCTGTGCCAGGGCACCCAGGGCATCACCGACCTCATCACGGTCCCCGGCCTCATCAACCTCGACTTCGCCGACGTCTGCACCATCATGCGCGGCTCCGGCACGGCCATGATGGGCATCGGCGTCTCCTCCGGCGACTCCCGTGCCACCGACGCCGCCCAGGAGGCCATCTCCAGCCGCCTGCTCGAGAGCTCCGTCGACGGCGCCACCCGCGTGCTGCTCTCCATCGCCGGCAACAAGGACCTCGGCATCACCGAGATCTCCGATGCCGCCGACCTCGTCGCCGCCAACGTCGACCCCGAGGCCAACATCATCTTCGGCACCACGGTTGACGAGAGCCTCGGCGACCAGGTCCGCATCACCGTCATCGCCACCGGCTTCCAGGACGCCTCCCAGCAGCCGTCGCTGCTCGGCGACTTCCGCGCCCCGGTCGTCTCCGAGCCGGCCAGCGCCCCTGCTCCGGCCCCTGCCCACGTGAGCACCAGCACCACGGGCAGCAAGGACTTCGACATCCCCGACTTCCTTAAGCGTGGCCGCCTGTAATGGGCCCAGCCCTCACTAGCTACGTTTCGCACGGCGTGACCCTGCTCGGCGACACCTCTCGCCCGGGCGGGGTCACGTTCGCGTTTACCGAGCGTAGCGGCGGCGTCTCTACGGGCGCCTACGCAAGCCTCAACCTCGGCAGCCGCTGCGGGGACGACCCCGCGGCCGTGGCGAAGAACCGCGAGCTGGCCCTCGCGGCCCTGGGCGCGGCTGGCATCGCGCGCAACCTCGTGGAACCCAAGCAGGTCCACGGCAGCGAGGTCGTGGTGGTGCGCAGCGCCGAGGAGGGCGCGCTCGCCAGCGCCCGCGAGCAGGCACGGGCCGGCGCCGACGCCGTCGTCTGCACCGTGCCCGGCGTGCCGGTGCTGCTCTGCTTTGCCGACTGCGTGCCGGTGGTGCTGTGCGCCCCGGGCGCGTTTGCCGTGGTGCACTCCGGCTGGCGCGGCACGCTCGCGCGCATCAGCGCCAAGGCGCTCGAAATCCTGTGCCGCGAGGCGTCTTGCGAGCCGGGCGAGGTCTATGCCTACGTGGGCCCGCACATCCTGGGTTGCGATTACGAGGTCTCCGAAGAGCTTTTGGCTACGTTCACATCCGAGTTTGGTAGGATTGTTCACGCTGCCGAAACAAAGTCGAACCTTGATTTGTCGGCAGCCATCGCGCTTGCCCTCGAGCAGGCGGGCCTTCCCGCCAAAAACCTCGTGGACTCGTGCGTCTCCACGGCCACCAACCTTGGTCGTTTCTACTCCTATCGAGCTGAAGGGGGCATATGCGGTCGTCACGCTGCCATCGCATACCTCTAGCGGCGCTCTGCGTGGCGTTCGCTGCGGTTCTTGGCCTCACGGCCTGCTCGGGTGGGTCGTCTTCGCAGACGCTCACCGTGGCAGGCTCCACCACGGTGCTTCCCATCGCCGAGATGGCCGCCGAGGGCTTTGAGGAGCAAACGGGCACCAACGTGCTCGTGAGCGGCCTGGGCTCGTCTGCCGGCATCGAGGCCGTCACCAACGGCACGGCCGACATCGCTACCTCAAGCCGCCAGCTCACGGCCGAAGAGTCTGAGCACGAGCTCGTGCAGACCGTCATCGCCCACGACGGCATCGCCGTCATCGTGAGCCCCGACAACCCCGTGAGCGGCCTTACCACCGAGCAGCTGCGCGACATCTACGCCGGTAAGATCACCAACTGGAGCGAGGTGGGCGGAGCCGACCTCGCCATCCAGGTCGTCAACCGCGACGAGGCCTCCGGCACGCGCGAGGCCTTCCGCTCCATCGTCATGGGCAACACCGAGTTCGACCGCTCGGCGGCCGTCCTTCCCGGCACTGGCCAGGTGCGTGACGTCGTGAGCCGCACGCCGGGCGCCATCGGCTACATCTCCATCGGCTTCGTGGACTCCGCCTACGCCTCCACCTCCGTGCGCTCCCTGCCCATCGACGGCGTCGAGGCCACGGAGGACAACGTCGAGAACGGCTCCTATCCCATCTCGCGCGACCTCTACTTCTTCACCAACGGCGACCCCCAGGGCGCCGCCTACGACTACATCTCGTACGTGCTTTCTGACGAGATGGACCAGACCATTCGCGACGCCGGCTACATCCCGGCCCACAAGTCGCAGGGAAGCGAAGAGGGGAGTGAGGCCAAGTGAGCGAGAGCCTCGGTGCTTCTCAGGATTCTCAGGAGCAGGTAGCGCAGGCCCAGGCGGCCTCCAACCTCAAGCAGGTGACGGCCGCCACGCGCATGAAGGAGCTCGCGCTCAAGAACCTGTTTCTGGCCTGTGCCTGCGTGGCGGTGCTTGCCGTCATCCTCATCTTCGTCTTCACCTTCTGGAAGGCCATCCCGGTGCTCACCGACATCGGGCTGGGCGAGTTCTTCTCGCTGAGCTGGGCGCCCACCGAGGGCCGCTACGGCATCCTGGCCCTCCTGGCCGGCTCGGGCATCGTCACCGTGGGCTCGCTGGCCATCGGCGTGCCGCTGGCCGTGGGCTGCGCAGTCTTTCTCACCGAGATCGCCGGCAAGAAGCTCGCCGGCGTCGTGAGCACCGCCGTCGATCTGCTCGCCGGCGTCCCCTCGGTGGTCTACGGCTTCTTTGGCCTGGTCATCCTGCGCCCGCTCGTGGCCAACCTCACCGGCGGCCTGGGCTTTGGAGCCCTTACCGTGTGGCTCGTGCTGGCCATTATGATCGTGCCCACCATCACCACGCTCACCATGGACGCCCTGCGCTCCATCCCCATGGGCATCCGCGAGGCGAGCTTTGCCATGGGCGCCACCCGTTGGCAGACCATCTACAAGGTCGTGCTGCCGGCCGCCAAGATGGGCATCGTAAACGCCGTGGTGCTCGGCATGGGCCGCGCCATCGGCGAGACCATGGCCGTGCTCATGGTCGTGGGCAACGCCCCCGTCATCCCGAGCGGCATCGCGAGCCCGCTTTCCACCCTCACGAGCCAGATCGCCCTCGACATGGGCTACTCCAGCGGCCTTCACCGCAGCGCCCTCTTCGGCATGGGCGTGGTGCTGTTCGTCATCTCGGCGGCGCTCGTGGGCATCGTGCGCGCCATGTCGAGCGCGCGCGAGAGTGGCCGAGGCCACTCGCGCCGTCGCCGCGCCAAGGCGGCAGACCGCGCCGCCGTGCCCGTGGGCGGCCTTTCCTTCGACCACCCGGAGGACCCGGCCGAGCACGCGCCCGTCCAGCAGCTCACCGCAGACGACGTCACGCCGCTCACCGGCGCCGTCACCGAGTCTCGCGAGGGCAGCCGCGCCCGCATCAAGCGCCTGCTCGCCCAGGGCTCCAAGGGCAGCGGCAACAAGAACCTCACCAACGACGTCATGCTCGGCGTGTTCCGCGCCGCCGGCGTGCTCACCACGGCCGTGCTCGTGCTCATCATCGGCTTTGTGGCCGTGAACGGCCTGCCCGTGATGTCGCTCGACTTCGTCTTCGGCTGGCCGCACGGCGTCAACGCCGAGGGCGGCATCTTCCCCACCATCATCTCCACGCTCTACGTTACGGCGCTGGCCATGCTCATCTGCGCGCCCATCGCCGTGCTGGCCGCGGTCTACCTGGCCGAGTACGCCAAGCAGGGGCGCCTCGTGACCTTCATCCGCTACGCGGCCGACACCCTCTCCTCGGTGCCCTCCATCGTCATGGGCCTCTTTGGCTACGCGATGTTCGTCGAGGCCATGGGCTTTGGCCTGTCCATGCTCTCCGCCGCTCTGGCCCTTGCCCTCATGATGCTGCCCATCGTCATGCGCACCACCGAGGAGGCCATCCGCGCCGTGCCCCGCTACATCCGCTGGGGCGCCTACGGTCTGGGCGCCACCAAGTGGCAGGTCGTGAGCAAGATCGTGCTCCCTTCCGCCTTCCCGCGCATCGCCACCGGCATCGTGCTTGCCATCGGCCGCGCCATCGGCGAGACGGCCGTGGTGCTCTACACCATGGGCCAGGCCATCAACCTGCCCGTCACCCCGCTCGATTCGGGCCGCCCGATGACCATCCACCTCTACCAGCTCGCCAACGAGGGAATCAACATGCAGGCCGCCTACGGTACCGCCCTGCTGCTCATGGTGATGATCTTGGCCTTCAATATGTTCGCGCGCTACCTCTCGCGCCGCTCCGCATCCAAGTCGAAGGGAAACTAGCATGACCGTCTATCGCCACGCGCCCGAAAACGGCGGCAACGGCATCCACGTCGAGGACTTTGACTTCTGGTACGGCGACTTCCACGCCCTCTCCGGCGTCACCATGGACGTCGCCCCCAACAGCATCACGGCCTTCATCGGCCCCTCCGGCTGCGGCAAGTCGACCTTCCTGCGCTGCATGAACCGCATGAACGACCTCATCGAGGGCACCCACACCTCGGGCCTCATGGCCTTTGACGGCGCCGACATCTACGCCGAGGGCGTTGACCCGGTAGACCTTCGCCGTCGCGTGGGCATGATCTTCCAGCAGCCCAACCCCTTCCCCAAGTCCATCTACGAGAACGTCGCCTTTGGCCCGCGCCTGCTCGGCGTGAACAGCAAAAGCGAGCTCGACGGCATCGTTGAGGAGTCGCTCAAGCGCTCCAACCTGTGGAAGGAGGTCGCCGACCAGCTCGACAAGAACGGCCTGGCCCTCTCTGGCGGCCAGCAGCAGCGCCTCTGCATCGCCCGCACCCTGGCCGTGCAGCCCGACGTCCTGCTCATGGACGAGCCCTGCAGCGCCATCGACCCCACGAGCGTCCAGCGCGTCGAGGACCTCATGGCCGAGCTCAAGAGCGAGATGACCATCATCATCGTCACCCACAGCATGCAGCAGGCCGCGCGCGTCTCCGACTATATGGCCTTCTTCTTGCAGGAGCACGCCGGCGAGCCGGCCGGCCTCATCGAGTACGGCGACACCAACTCCATCTTCAACTCGCCCGCCGACCAGCGCACCGAGGACTACATCACCGGCCGCTTCGGCTGATCGGCCGCGACCGCTTTGCCCGTACGGGCACGCCCAAACCTTCGAAGGGGGTCATCATGCGAGAGGCATTCAACCGCCAGCTTACCGAGATGCGCCAGGAGCTCGTCTCCATCTACGCCAACATCGACCTGCAGCTCCACGACGCCGTGGACGCGCTGGCCGAGGGCGACAAGACCAAGGCCAAGGCCGTCAAGGCCGTCACGCGCGAGCTCGACGAGCGCTGCGCGGCCCTCGAGCAGAAGGCATTCATGCTCATCGCCACCCAGCAGCCCGTGGCCAGCGACCTGCGCCTCATCCAGTTCGTCATCTACGTGAACTTCAACCTGGCGCGCATGTCCAACCACGTGCGCAACATCGCCAAGACCGCCAAGCGCTGCGCCGGCCGCAACGTCCCCGGCCAGCTCATTGACCTGCTCGCGAGCGAAGGCCATCTGGTCTACCGCGTGCTGTCCAGCTGCGTGACGGCCATCGTGGAGGAGGACCTTCGCCTGGCCGCCTCGCTGCCGACGCTCGACGAGCCGGTTGACGAGCTCTACAAGCAGTTCTTCCGCACGCTCTCCACGCTCGGCCCGGAGGAGGACATGGACGCCGCCAGCCGCGTCATCATGTGCTCGCGCATGCTCGAGCGCATCTCCGACAACGCCGTCGAGGTTGGCGAGAGGCTCGTCTTCCTGCTTACGGGCAAACGCCGCAGCCTTGACTCGCTGAACGACATGGACGACGAGGACCTCGAGGAGATGTACGCCACCCGCGGCGTGGGACTCGTGGCCGACAAGACCACCGACGAGCAGCTCGCCCAGCAGATTCCCGAGGTCGACATCGAGGGCGTGGCCGACGAGGCCGCCTCGCCCGAGGCGGGCGAGGGCGATGCCGAGTAGCGACGAGGCTGCGAGGGCCGCGTCCGCGGACGCGGCGAGCTCGGGTGCCGCGAGTGGCCCGAGCACTGGCGGCGAGGCTGTCGCCGCGGCTGTCGTGCGCGGAGAAGCCGCTGCGGCTGCCGAGGATGCTGCTGCCCTTGACCTCGATGGCTCCTACCCTGTCTTTGTTGCCGATCGCCGCGAGCAGATCCTCTCCCACGTACGAAGCGCCTGCGAGCGCGCCGGCCGCAGCGTGGACGAGGTGAGCCTGTTCGCCGTCTCCAAGACGGTGGACGTGCCCCAGGTGGTGGCCGCCATGCGTGCGGGCTATGCCAACTTTGCCGAGAACCGCCCCCAGGAGCTCACGCGCAAGCTCGCGGGCTTTGAGGCGGCCGGCATCGCGGCCCCCCGCTTCGACATGATCGGCAACCTGCAGAAGAACAAGATCAACCAAGTGCTCGGTCGCGCGGACCGCATCCAGTCCATCTCGAGCCTGGAGCTTGCCCGCGCCGTCTCGAGCCGTGCTGAGCGCGCCGGCCTGCGCATGGCCGCCCTTCTGGAGTGCAACGTCTCCGGGGAGGCCAGCAAGGGCGGCTTTGCGCCCGACGAGGTGCGCGCCGCAGCCGAGGAGCTCGCCGGCCTTGGGGGCCTTGAGCTCGAGGGCCTCATGTGCATGGCCCCCGCCCACGACGCCGACGCAGCCCGTATGACCTTCTCTGCTGCCCGCGAGCTTCTGGCAGAGCTACGCGTGCGGACGGGCCTTGTCCTGCCTGAGTTTTCCTGCGGAATGAGCGATGATTTTGAAATTGCGGTCGAGGAGGGCTCTACCCTCGTTAGACTGGGGAGAATAGTGTTTTCACCGGAGTACCCCTTTAGGTAGCGCTTCGGCCTCGTCGCCTGGCGACGCCAAATGAGATTTAGGGAGCACCATGGGCTTTTTCGACAACATCAAGGACGCCGTCCAGGACCACATGCGTCCGGCCGAGCCCTCCAACAACGGCTACTACGACGATGGCTACGGCAGCTACGACGATCCCTATGAGGGGGAGGGCGGCTACTACGACGAGCCGGCGCCCCGTGAGCCCGAGCACCGCAGCGGCCTTCTCGGCAACCCCTCGCGCCCCGACGCCGACAGCGTGAGCGTCTATACGCGCTCGGGCCGTCAGCTCTCCGGCAACGACTTCGCCCCCGCCGGCACAAGCGACTACGCCGCATCTGATTCCTACCGCGCGGACGGCGCCTACCGCGCCGCGGACGACAGCTGGCGCGAGCGCGCCGATGCTCCGCATGACTTCGCCGCGCCCGCCCCTGCGCCTGAGCCCGAGCCCAACCCCTACGTGCCGCCCATGACCCAGCCTGGCGTCTTTGGCGCCACGGGCAACACCCCCGGCGACAAGGGCCTTACCGCCATCCCTCGCGTTACCAGCGGCAAGCTTCCCGCCTACGTGCTCAAGCCCAACAGCTATGACGACGTGCAGAAGGTCGTCCACCGCGTGCGCACCAACCAGCCGGTGGTGCTCGGCTTCAAGAACCTCAACATCGAGGTCGCCAAGCGCATCCTTGACTTCAGCTTTGGCCTCGCCTGCGGCGTGGACGGTTCCGTCGAGGAGCTGGGAGACCGCGTGTTCGTCGTGCTTCCCAACGGCGTCACGCTTTCCGATTCCGATAAGTCCAAGCTTAGGAGCCAGGGGCTCATTCGCTAGCCCCTGTTGGTTTCAACGAGCTTTTGCGGCGGCCGTGTGCCGCCGCTTTGTTTGAGGAGATTGCCATGAGTGAGAACAACGCGCTCGCCTGCGCGGGCGTCGGCATCATCGGCGCGGGCGCCATGGGCGCCTCCATCGCAAGCGGCCTGGTGGCGGCCGGCGCCGTCTCGGCCGACAAGGTCTTGGTGTGCGACCACAACGCCTGCAAGCTCGAGGCGCTGGCCGCCAAGAGCGGCGTCGCCACCTGCGAGACGGCCCAGCAGGTCCTGGCCTCGGGCTGCGACGTGGTGGTGCTTGCCGTAAAGCCGCAGGTCTTGCCCGTGCTTCTCGACAGCTGCTGTGCCTCGCTGGCCGGCAAGCTCGTGGTCTCCATAGCCGCCGGCGTGAACCTCGTCTCGCTCGAGGCGGCCCTTGGCGCGAGCCGCGTGGTGCGTGTGATGCCCAACCTGCCGGTGGCCGTGCGCTCCGGCGCCTCGGCCGTCTGCGGCGGCGCCTCTGCCAGCGCGGAGGACGTGGAGCTCGTGCGCCAGATGTTTGCCGCGCTCGGCAGCGCCAAGGTCATGCGCGAGGACCAGCTCGACGCAGAGGGCGCCGTGGTGGGCTGTGCCCCGGCCTTCTTCGCGCTCATGGTCGACGCCCTCACCCGTGCGGGCGTGCGTAGCGGCCTGAGGGCGGCCGACGCCCGCGAGATGGTCAACGCCACCATGCTCGGCGTGGCCCAGATGCTTGCGGAAGGCGGCGACCACCCCCGCGCCTATATGGAGCGCGTGACCTCTCCCGGCGGCACCACCGCGGCCGCCCTCTATGAGCTCGAGCCGGCCCTTATGCAGGGCTGCTACGACGCCGTCGACGCCGCCCTTGCGCGCACGGCCGAGCTGGCGAAGGGGTAGGCCCGTGAGCGCATATCAGATCGCCCGCCTCATATCGTCGCTGGTTGATTTCTACGAGTGGCTCGTCATCATCTGGTGCTTCCTGTCTTGGATCCCCAGGCGCGCCGGGGGCCTGCTCGACGACATCGCCGTGGTCATCAACAACATCGTGAGCCCGTACATGGGCCTCTTCCGCCGCTTCATCCCGCCCATTGGCGGCCTGGACTTTTCGCCCATCGTCGGCCTGCTCGTCTTGGGCGTGGCGCAGAGGTTTCTCATCCAGCTCGTGTACTCGCTGGTCTAGGGGCGCGGCTTGGTAAGCGAGGCAACGCGCCATGTGATGCAGGCCAACAAGTCCAAGAACACCAAGCCCGAGCTCAAGGTGAGGTCCGCCCTGCGCGAGGCGGGGCTTGGCGGCTATCGCATCCACTGGAAGAAGGCCCCGGGAAGCCCCGACATCTGCTATCCGGGCCGCAAGCTCGCCATCTTCGTGAACGGATGCTTTTGGCATAGCTGCCCGTACTGCACGAACCACAGCCCAAAGTCCAACGTGGAGTTCTGGCAGGCCAAGTTCGCCCGCAACCGCCAGCGCGACGAGCGAGACCGCACCCAGCTCGTCGCCGCCGGCTGGACGGTGCTGGTGGTGTGGGAGTGCCGTCTCAAGCGCGCCAACTTTGGCTCCACCATGGCCCAGCTCGTACGTGAGGTCGAACGCGTGCGCGAGCCAAGCTATGACCGGCTTGCGTTCGTGTGGCCGCAGGGCGGGCGTGTGATCGAGGTGGGGATGTCCGCCTCTCGTCGGCATAGAAAGGTTTCGCGGGAGATTCGTTTGCGTCATAGTAAGGGGAGCGCGCAGGGCCGCCATGCGGCTCGCGCCCACGGTCGCAGGCGCGCCTAGCGCCCGTGAGGCCTTTGCCCTGCTCGCCCGGAGTACCGCCCTGCCGCCAACATCAACGGAGGCGCTCGCATGTCCACATACGTAACCTCAGATGCCCACGGGCACGTCGTTGCCCTCAAAGAGGCGCTCGAGGCCGCCGGCGTCACCGAAGACGACGAGCTCTACGTCCTTGGCGACATGATCGACCGCGGGCCCGACCCGCTGGGCGTCATCTCGCTCGTGCGCTCCATGCCCAACGCCCACGTGCTCATGGGCAACCACGAGGACCTCATGCTTAGCGCCATAGAGGCCGTGGGAGACGCGCATGACGGCGCCTTCGACCTCTCTGAGGTTGATGGCTACCAGTTCTCCGTATGGATGGACTGGATGAACAACGGCGGCTCGCGTACCTCCACCCAGCTCGAGCAACTTGCGCCGGCTGACTACGCAGACGTCCTCGGTTGGGTACGTGGCCTGGGCTTTTATGCCTGCGTTGAGGCAGGCGGTCGCCACTACGCCCTCACGCACGCCGGCATCCTGCCCGAGCGCGCCCAGGCATGGCTGGCGCAGCGCCCCGAGGCCGACCTTTCTTGCGGGCAGACCGTCGCGGACCTTATGGAAGACCAGCTGCCCGAGGACCTGATGTGGGTTCGCGAGGCCTTTTGGGGCCGCGCGACCGGCCTTGTGAACGAGCGTGGCGAGGGCCCCGTCGTCGTGGCGGGCCATACGCCGTCGCCCTACCTCACCTATTATGCCGATGTCCAGGCCGCAGACGTCACC
The DNA here is from genome assembly GCA_963653485.1 of Prevotella sp. CAG:279. Classification (GTDB taxonomy): domain Bacteria; phylum Actinomycetota; class Coriobacteriia; order Coriobacteriales; family Atopobiaceae; genus Parolsenella. Next base: position 9,137 of record CAVJWS010000035.1, on the reverse strand, counting down.
GACGAGGAAGGCTACGGCAAAATCGTCGAGCTCGGGGCCTGCGAGCAGACCGGAGGCGTTGCCGACCGCATCGACGTCGACAGCGCGGCCGCCATGGGCTATGGCGCCGGGCGCGTGGGCGTCATGCGCCTCGAGGACCACGCCTGCTTCTACGCCGCCATCCGAGAGGGCGAGTAGCGCTTGGGCGGCCCGCGCGGCAAGGAGGGCGTAGCGGCTTCGTTAAACCTTGCGTCGAGGACGTGAACCTATGACGACGACCTGCTATTCTGCATTGCCAGATATGTTTGATGAGACATCGGGCCCGCCCTCGCAAGGCGAGCTTCGCCCCGACGCCTTCTACGAGCCCGCCCTTGCGCAAGCCGCCGTGGGCGGGGACCGCAGACGCGAGGACTGCGCCTGCCTAAGGGAGTTTGGCGTCTTCGGCCGCTGCGGTGCCTGCGTCGCGGTGGATACGGGCAACTTTGAGCAGGACGAGTCCTGAAGGCCCTACCGTTCGTTTTGTCGAGAGGGAGCATGACATGGCTACTATCGCGCCTAAGCCGCAAGACCTTGCCCAGACCGCCTTCCTGCGCGAGCTCAAGCGCGTCTTTGACGAGGTGGCGGACCCCGAGGGCGAGGCCGCGCGCGTGAAGAACTACCTTGCCGGAACGCATGCGTCCCACGACGGCGAGGTGCCCGCCTGGCGTGGCGAGGCGCTCTTCATCGACGAGTTCACCTACGAGGCCATCGACACCACCTGCGAGGTGGCCTACGCCGTGCTCGACAAGCTCGTGCGCTCCTATCGCTCAAACGATGCCGTCCGTGCCGAGTTTGGCCTACCCGAAGACCTCTCGCGCCTGTGCTGCCTCGATACGGGCTACGAGTGCCAGGTGCCCTTCGTGCGCATCGACGTCGTCAAGGACGAGTCCGGCGAGGCCTTCATCAGCGGCGTCGCTACCACCGGGGCTGCGAGCCTGGTGGCCGCAGACGAGCTTACGCGCGCCATGCACCGCACCCTCACCTTCGGTGAGTTCACGAGCCGCCATGCCATCAAGGACGCCAAGCCTTTGTGCGAGTCCTGGGTAGACGCCCTGCTCGACATCTACCACGGCTGGTACGGCCCGGGCTTCCCCGACACCAACCCCGGCGACGACTACACCTACGGCGACGAGACGATGAGCCTCTCCATCGTGGGCGTGCGGCAGGACTGCGACATGGAGGCCGTGGCCCACTTCATCGACCTGTTCCGCGACCGTGGCGTGCACGCGCGCTTTGCCGACGTGAGCGAGCTGCGCCTGGTCGAGGTCAAGCCCGGCCGCGTGCGCCTCGTGGACAACGACGGGCCCATCGCCTGCGTGTGGCGCCGCACCGACACCGCCGAGTTGCTTGCCCTGGCCGCTGGCGGAAACGAGGGCGCCTCCGCCCTCATCCAGGCCGCCGAGCGAAACGTCGCGTGCGTGGTGGCCGGGCTTCGCGACCACATCGTGGCCAGCGAGGCCCTCTTCGATGCGCTCAACAGCGAGGCCGCGGCCCACGTCTTTGGTCCCACCGAGGCCGAGCAGGTGGACACCTTCTCGCCCGAGAGCGCCGACGCCCCGCACGGCCCCGACAAGCTGAGCGCCTACATCTTCAACGGCAAGCTTGCGGGACTCGCCTGTAAGCACGACGACGCCTGGCGCCCCGTCTACCTCGTCTAGGGCTTTTTGTCCCGCATCTCGGGTAGAGTTGGGTACGTTGAGCTTTACGAGAGGCGGGCTAGACATGAACGAGAGAACCAACCTCTGCGCACCGGGCCTTGGTGAGACCATCTCGCCCGAGGTGGCCGCCGCCGTGCTTAACCAGCGCGCCAACGGCCACCTCAGCCCCTACGCCTGCTCCGGCGAGCAGGCCATCCGCCGCAGCGCCAGGCATGACGTCGGCACGGCCCAGCGCCCCGCCTTCGTGCGTGACTCGGAGAAGATCATCCACCTGCCTGCCTACAATCGCCTGGCGGGCAAGACGCAGGTCTTCTCCCTGCGCGCCAACGACGACATCTCGCGCCGCGGCCTGCACGTACAGCTGGTGAGCCGCGTGGCGAGGGATATCGGATTGTCGCTCGGCCTCAACCTCGACCTCATCGAGGCCATCGCCCTGGGGCACGATATCGGCCATACGCCCTTTGGGCACGCCGGCGAGCGCTTCTTGAACAACGCCTACCAGCGCCGTACTGGTCGCTGGTTCTTCCACAACGTCCAGAGCGTGCGCGTGCTGGACGTGCTCTATGGCCGCAACCTCAGCCTGCAGACGCTTGACGGCGTCATCTGCCACAACGGCGAGTGCGAGCGCCAGGTGTTCGAGACAAGCGGCCTCTCTGGCTTTGAGGAGTTCGACCGGGTGGTGGAGGGCTGCTGGGCCACCGGCGAGCACGCCATCGGCCATCTGCGCCCCATGACGCTCGAGGGCTGCGTGGTTCGCGTGAGCGACATCATCGCCTACGTGGGCAAAGACCGCCAAGACGCCATCGCCGCGGGCATCGTGGGGGAGGACGCCTTTGACGACGGCCTGGGCGGCGCCTACAACTCCTGGGCGCTCGGCGCCTTCATCTCCGACGTGGTGGAGCACAGCTTTGGCCGTGACCGCATCGAGATGAGCGAAGAAGCCTTTAACGAGATGCGTCGTGCCAAGCGCGAGAACTACGAGAAGATCTACAACGCCAGCGAGCTCAACGGCGAGCTCGCGGCCGAGGTGGCCGAGCTGTTCGAGCGGGTCTACGAGAAGATGCGCGCAGACCTCGTCGCCGGCGACGAGACGAGCCCAATCTTCCGTCACCACATCGTGGACGTCGGCCGCGCCCTGGGCTACTACGGCCAGAGCTACGAGTGGGAAGGTGACCTAGACCTCACGGTGGTGGACTACATCTCCAGCATGACGGACGACTACTTCGTGGCCCTGTGCCAGAGCCTCTTCCCCGAGTCCGAGCGCGTCTTCCGCCGCCGCGGCTATTTTTGCTAGGCTCCGTGGGATTCGGCCCCTAATCCCGAGGGAGCCGTCAGCAGTATTTGGTTGGTGCCGGGAGGTTCCGCCCTGCTTGTGCGGCGTTACGGCCGCTTGCACGGGGCGCGCCCCTTAGCCTCGCGACGAGGCCGCCCGGGCCAAAAGATGCCGTAGAATCAAGGCTATGGATACGCTATTCACTGAAGTAGAGCGCTATAAGCGCAATATGAACGCGCCCCTCGCCGTGCGCATGAGACCCCAGACCTTGGCCGAGTACGTGGGCCAGCAACAGGCCGTGGGGCCCGACTCGTGGCTGCGTCGCGCCATCGAGCATGACGTGCTCTCGAGCGTGCTTCTCTACGGCCCGGCCGGTACGGGCAAGACCACGCTCGCGCGCATCATCGCCAACACCACGCATGCCGAGTTCGTCGAGGTCAGCGCCATCACCGGCACCGTCAAGGACCTGCGTCGCGAGATCGAGGACGCCGAGTCGCGCCTCATGACGCGCGGGATGCGCACCATCCTTTTCGTGGACGAGATCCACCGCTTCAACCGCTCGCAGCAAGACGCGCTGCTCCATGCGGTTGAGGACCGCATCGTCATCCTCATCGGCGCCACCACCGAGAACCCCTACTTTGAGGTGAACTCCGCCCTCATCTCGCGCAGCCGCGTGGTGGAGCTCCAGCCTCTGGACGATGCCTCCATCGGCCAGCTCGTCGACCGCGCCCTCGGCAGCGAGCATGGCCTGCGCGGCCTGTTCGCGCTCGACGACGACGCCCGCGCCGAGATTGTCCAGCTGGCCGGCGGCGACGCCCGCTCGGCCCTCACCTCGCTCGAGCTCGCGAGCCAGATGGCGCTGCCGGCCGGCGCCAAGGTCGGCCCGGACGGCTCCATCGTGCTGGCCGACGGCTCCAAGCTAGGGGAGGGCTCGGCCGAGCCGCTGCGCATCAGCGTGGAGAACGTCAGCGAGGCCAACCCGCGCCGTGGGCTTCCCTATGACAAGTCCGGCGACATGCACTACGACATCATCAGCGCCTTCATCAAGTCCATGCGCGGCAGCGACCCGGACGCCGTGCTCTACTGGCTCGCCCGTATGATCGATGCCGGTGAGGACCCCAAGTTCATCGCCCGCCGCATCATGATCCACGCGAGCGAGGACGTGGGCAACGCCGACCCGCAGGCGCTGCTCGTGGCCCACGCCGCCTTCAAGAGCGCCGAGGTCATCGGCTATCCCGAGTGCCGCATCAACCTGGCGCAGGCCGCCCTCTACGTGTGCCTGGCGCCCAAGAGCAACGCCGCGGAGGCCGGCATCGACGCCGCGCTGGAGGAGGTGCGCAAGGGGCCGCGCCGCGAGGTGCCCAACCACCTGAGGGACCGCCACCGTCCCGGCTCCGACTCCTACGGCCCCTACCTCTACCCGCACAACTACCCGCAGGGCTGGGTGGAGCAGCAGTACCTGCCCGACGGCCTGGAGCGTGGGCAGTTCTTCAACCCGAGCGGGCGCGGCTGGGAGGCCTGGCGATTGGACTGCGTGGCCGGAGACCGACGCGGCCAGCGGGGGGCGAGGCCCATTGGACAGCCCGCGCAGGCGGCGGGCCGGCCGGACGCCGCGTCCCGGGGCGGCGGGGCCGCGCGGGCGGAAGCGGACGCCGGGGTTTCGGGAGCCAAGCCCGCGGCCCCTGGGCCCGAGGCTGAGCCTGCGGCCGGGGTGCCTGCGCCAGATGGCCAAGATAGCGAGGAGTAGCCTGTCCTCGGACGGGTAGAATGTCGCAAGAAGATCGTGCCCGCGAGGCGGGCGCGCCGAACTTTGGAGGAACCTCGATGGAGTCTCTGCAACCAATGACCATTGCCTTGATCGTGCTGGTAATCGTCGGTATCTGGGCCGTGGCCGAGCTCGCCCTCACCATTCGCCAGGCCAGGAAGAGCGTCTCCGACCTCACCGACTCCGTAAACGACACCATCGCCGAGCTCCGCCCGGTGGTCGCCAAGCTCGACGGCGTGGCCGACGAGCTGCCTGCCGCCGCCAAGCAGATCGAGCCCATCCTCGAGAAGGCCTCCACCACGGTCGACCTCATCAACGTCGACCTCGTGCGCGTCGAGGGCATCCTGTCCGACGTCAACGCGGTCACCGACACGGGCGCCCGCGCCTCCGGTGCCGTGACCGGCGCGGTGGAGTCGGTGGCCTCCGGCGTTGCCGGCGCGGTGGCCAAGGTGGCCGGCAAGGTCACCGGCAAGGGTCCCGCTCCCGCCAAGCTCGAGGGCGGCGAGGCGCCCGTGGCGCTTACGGCCGCCGAGCAGGAGGGCGTCGCCACCGAGCAGGTGAGCGGTGACGAGGGCTACTTCACCTATCCTTCCGCCGGCGAGCCCGAGTCCGAGGCCCCGGTTGTCGCCGACGCCGAGACCTCGGTCGAGGTGCCCGTTGCCGGCGTGACCGCAGACGAGCAGTAGGGGGCGGCGCATGTTCTGTGACTCTCCCGTGATGCTCAGCGTGCCGGCCCAGCCTGCCTACGCGCGACCCGTCCGCATGCTCGCGGCAAACCTCGCGGTCCTCGCCGGCCTTTCGGTCGATGACGTCGAGGACGCCCGCATGGCCGCCGAGGAGGCCTTCGTGTGGTGTTGCGCCACCAAGCCCGAGACCTTCGAGGCAAACTTTGCGGTGAGCGAGGGCTCGCTCGAGATGGAGTTCCTCTTTGGCGACGCCGAGCCCGAGGAGGGCGACCAGGCCTCCACCTACGCCGAGCTCATCCTCACCTCGGTCTGTGACGAGTGCGTCATCGACCGGGAGGCGGGCACCTTGCGCCTCAAGAAGAACGCGGGCGTATTTGATGCCTAACGAATCCACGACACTCACGGCCGAGCAGCGCGCCCAGGCGCGCCGCGAGTCGGCCGCGGCGGCTCGCGACCTGCCCCAGACCCCCAAGGGCAAGCTTGCCTGGGACAAGGAGCGCACGCGCGAGCTGTTCGCCCGCTATAAGCAAGACGGCGACGAGGCCGCCCGCGAGGAGCTCGTCATGAGCCACCTCAACCTCGTGCGCTTCCTCTCCGCCAAGTTCAAGAACCGCGGCGAGCCGCTCGACGACCTCGTGCAGGTCGGCACCATCGGCCTCATCAAGGCCATCGATCGCTTTGACCCGGAGCGCGGCCTCGAGTTCACCACCTACGCCACCCCCACCATCCTGGGAGAGATTAAGCGCCACTTCCGCGACAAGGGCTGGAGCGTGCGCGTGCCCAGGCGCCTGCAGGAGCTTTCGGCCAAGGTGAACCAGGCAACCGATGGGCTCACCAAGGAGCTGCAGCGCTCTCCTTCAACCGAGGAGGTCGCCGACAGGCTCGGCGTCACGGTCGACGAGGTTCTCGAGGCCATGGAGTCTTCGAGCGCCTATAGCTCCGTGCCGCTCGAGGGCGCAGGTTCCGACGACGAGGACGCGCCTGCCGTCATCGACCATTACGCCAGCATCGACCAAGACCTCGCCGCCTCCGACGACCGCATGGTGGTCGAGCAGACCATCCACGAGTTCTCCCCGCGCGAGCAGGAGGTCATTCGCATGCGCTTTGAGGACGGCCTCACCCAGGTCGAGATTGCCAAGCGCCTTGGCGTCTCCCAGGTGCAGGTGAGCCGACTTCTGCGTCGCACGCTCAAGAAGCTTCAGGACAAGATCGACCCCGAGGGGCTCATGCAATGACGACCCGCCGCAGTCCACAAGAGCGCCAGGAGGCCTTCGAGTCCGCGCGGCTCGTGGCCACTCGCGCGTGGGCCTTCGTGGGCTGCGCGGCCGTCTTCGTCATCCTCATGATGGCCTTTGCCCGCGTGGGGTCAGCCGTGGAGTCGGTGCTCGTGGGAGCGGTGGTGGGCTTCATCTGCAGCTCGCTCACCAACTGGCTCGAGCGCCACGGCGTGGGGCGCGCCCTTGGCGCCTTCATCGCCCTGCTTGCGGTCTTTGCCGTGATGGCGGGCCTCATCCTGTGGCTGGGGCCCCTGTTCGTGGACCAGCTGCGCCAGCTGCTCGAGCGCGTGCCCGGCTACTTCTCCCTCGTGCAGGGCTACGTGCAGGAGCTCTTCTCGAGCTACGGGTCTGCCAAGACGGCCGGCATCGAGAGCAACGTGCAGCAGTGGCTCTCCAGCCTCTCCGATGTCGGCACCACCCTCGTGCGCCAGCTCGCGAACTGGCTTTCCACCGCGCTCGTGCCCAACATCATGAACCTCGCCAACGACTTCGTGATGTTCTTCCTGGGCCTGGTCATGGCCTACTGGTTTGCCAAGGACTATCCGGCCCTCATGCGCGAGGCCGGCGTCGTGGTTGGCCCCAACCACGACGAGGACCTGTCGCTTCTCGTGGCGGTGCTTGGGCGATCGGTGGGCGGCTATATGCGCGGCATCGTGATAACGAGCGTGCTCAACGGCCTGCTCGCCTTTGTGGGCTTTGCCGTCTGCGGCCATCCCTACGCCGGCCTCATGGGCATCATCGTGGGAGCGCTGCACTTCGTGCCCGTGGTGGGCCCTGCCGTCTCGGCGGCGCTTGCCACCTTGGCGGGCCTCTTCGCGAGCCCGGCCGTGGCCTTCTGGACCCTCGCGTGGTCGGTCATCGCCCAAAACGTCACGGACAACCTCGTGAGCCCCTTGGTGATGCAGAGTGCCGTGAAGATCCACCCGGCCATGAGCCTCGTGGGCATCACCGTGGGCGCGAGCCTGGGCGGCGCGCTTGGCATGGCCCTTGCCGTGCCGCTCACGGCCGCCGTCAAGGGCGCCTTCGTTTACTACTTCGAGAACAAGACGGGCCGCCAGCTCGTGAGCTACGACGGCGCCTTCTTCAAGGGCACGCCCTACCTGCATGCCGACGGCACGCCCGTCCCCTCGTTTGACGCGCTCGACGACGACACCTTCCTCGAGACCACCCGCCTGGTGGAGGTCGAGAGCCACGACGTGGCCGACGTGGAGGCGCAGGAGAAGCCCGAGGACGAAAAGCCCGCCTTGGCCGACGCCCTGCGCCAGCAGCTCGACGAGTTCAAGCGCCTGCATACGTCTGACAAGGAGTAGGGGAGCGCGGCCGCTTGGCTTGCGGGCCCCAAGCACTTTGACGTATCCGTGTCGCTGGCGATCTTGTGCAGGGGTTGCCGCGCGGGCGGGCCGCCGGCGATCCTGTGCGTGGCTTGCCGCGCGGGCTGGCGATTGCCCTTACGGGGCTTGCCGCGCAGGCTGGCTGCTCCGTCTCCCAAATTCGCTTACCTACTTTCAGCCTAACTTGTTCGCGTGCGTCCCCGCGCCCGTCCTTGTCGTGCTCCTCCGCCACGTGCGCTGCCGTGGGGGTCTGCTTTGGATTGTCCTCCCGCGCGGACGCGGGGTCGGTTGCGCGGTATACTCAGCGGGTTGAATTTGCTGCAAACCCGGACGTTCAGGGAGACATATGAGCACCGCAGACTTTCCGACCATGACCACCGCCGAGATCCGCTCCAAGTTCCTCAGCTTCTTTGAGGAGCGCGGCCTCAAGCTCTATCCCAGCTCCTCGCTCGTCCCCGATGACCCCTCGCTGCTGCTTGCCAACGCCGGCATGAACCAGTTCAAGGAGTACTACCAGGGCAAGAAGACCATGAAGGAGATCGGCGCCTGCTCCTGCCAGAAGTGCGTGCGCACCAACGACATCGACTGCATCGGCGAGGACGGCCGTCACCTCTCCTTCTTCGAGATGCTCGGTGACTTCTCCTTCGGCGGTGTCTCCAAGCAGCAGGCCTGCGAGTGGGCCTTCGAGCTCATCACCAAGGAGTTCAAGCTCCCGGTGGAGCGCCTCTACTTCACCGTATTCACCGAGGACGACGAGACGAGCGACATCTGGCGCGGCCTGGGCGTCGAGGACAGCCACATCTCCCGCCTCGGCGAGGACGACAACTTCTGGGCCGCTGGCCCCACCGGCCCCTGCGGCCCCTGCTCAGAGATCTACTACGACCAGGGCGAGGAGGTCGGCTGCGGCAGCCCCGACTGCGCGCCGGGTTGCGACTGCGACCGCTTCCTCGAGTTCTGGAACCTCGTGTTTACCCAGTACGACCGCCAGGAAGATGGCTCCATGCCCGAGCTCCCTCACCGCAACCTCGACACGGGCATGGGTCTCGAGCGCATGGCCGCCATCATGCAGCACAAGAGCGCCAACTACGACGGCGACCTCATGCAGAGCCTCATCGCCCTGGGCGAGCAG
>CAVJWS010000034.1:0-19370 GCA_963653485.1 Prevotella sp. CAG:279 | reverse complement strand
GCCCCTGGGTGGGCAAGCCCGGCCAGGACCTGCTGGTGCAGTCGCTCTCCGGCTTGGCCTGGCTCAACGGCAATGCCGACCAGCCACCCATGCCCTTCGCCCTTTCGCTCGCAGACTCCTACACCGGCGTCCACGCCGCGGAGGGCATCCTCTCCTGCCTCATCCGCCGCGAGACCACCGGCCAGGGCGGCCACGTTGAGGTGAGCCTGCTCGCCAGTGTGCTCGACCTGCAGTTTGAGGTCATCACCACCTACCTCAACGACGGCCACAAGGCCCCGCAGCGCAGCGAGTTCAACAACGCCCACGCCTACCTCTCCGCTCCCTACGGCATCTACGAGACGAGCGACGGCTACATCGCGCTGGCCATGGGCTCGGTCGTGACGCTGGGCGAGCTACTCGGCTCTGAGGAGGTGGCCTCCTACACCAACCAGGAGGAGTGGTTCACCAAGCGAGACGAGATCAAGCGCGCCATCCAGCGCGCCCTGCTCGAGGGCACCACCGCCCACTGGCTCGAGGTGCTCGAGGCCCACGACTACTGGTGCTCCGACGTCTACACCTGGGAGAAGCTCATGGCCTCCGACGCCTTCAAGGCGCTCGACTTCATCCAGGACGTGAGCCGCGTGGAAGGCGAGCACGTCTTCACCACCCGTTGCCCCATCACCTTCGCGGGCGAGGACTTTGGCCCCTCCAAGAGCGCCCCGCGCCTCGGCGAGGACACCGAGGCCATCATCCGCGAGTTCAACCTCGACGAAAAGGCAGGTGAGTAGCCATGAAGCCGCTAGAGGGTATCACGGTCCTCGACCTCAGCCAGTTCCTCTCCGCCCCTTCGGCCACCCTGCGCCTGGCAGACCTGGGCGCCCGCGTCATCAAGATCGAGCGCCCCGGCACGGGTGACATCTGCCGCACGCTCTACATCTCCAACTGCGTCATCGACGGCGACAGCTCGCTGTTCCACGCCATCAACCGCAACAAGCAGAGCGTCTCGCTCGACCTCAAGGACCCGGCAAGCCGCCCGGTGCTCGAGAAGCTCGTGAAGCAGGCCGACGTCATGGTCGTGAACTACCGTCCCGGCGTGGCCGAGCGCCTGGGCGTTGACTACGAGAGCATGCGCGCGCTCAACCCCGCCCTCGTCTACGGCGAGATCACGGGCTACGGCACCAAGGGCCCCTGGGTGGGCAAGCCCGGCCAGGACCTGCTCGCGCAGTCTCTCTCCGGCATCTGCTGGCTCAATGGCAACGCCGACCAGCCGCCCACCCCGATGGGCCTCTCCGTCGGCGACCTGTTTGCCGGCCAGCACCTCGCCCAGGGCCTGCTCGCGGGCATCCTGCGCGCCAAGCGCACCGGCGAGGGCGCCCACGTGGAGGTCGACCTCATGCGCTCGCTGCTCGACGCGCAGTTTGAGGTCTTCACTACCTACCTCAACGACGGCCGCAAGCCGCCTGTCCGCAGCGCCACCAACAACGCCAACGCCTTCATCGACGCGCCCTACGGCATCTACAGCACCGCCGACGGCTACCTGGCGCTCGCGATGATTCCCATCCCGCGCCTGGGCGAGCTCATCGGCTGCGAGGCCCTCGGCACCTACACCGACTCCGAGACCTGGCACACCAAGCGCGACGAGATCAAGGCCATCATCGCCGAGCATCTCCTCGGGCAGACCACCGAATACTGGCTCTCCATCCTCGAGCCGGCCGACGTGTGGTGCGCCGACGTCTACACCTGGGACAAGCTCTTTGACACCGAGGCCTTCAAGAGCCTCGAGATGACCCAGGAGGTCAGCCGGCCCAACGGCACCACGGTCAAGACCACCTGCTGCCCCATCCTCATCGACGGCGAGCGCCCGCACGGAGGCCCCGCCGCGCCCACGGTTGGGCAGGACAACTCCGAGTACGTGGCTTAAGCTCTACGAGCTGACGATACGGCGCACGCGCGCCAGCAAAACGACACGGCTCCCAACGCCGCCAAACAGAAAGGAACCACCATGGACGAGAAGGCCTGCTACTTCGAGGACTACCAGATCGGCGACACCCGCACCACGGGCGGCAAGACCATCACCGAGGCCGACGTCGTGTTCCACGCCGGCCAGACCGGCGACTTCTTCCCGCACCACGTTGACGCCGAGTGGTGCAAGAACACCGAGTTTGGCCAGCGCATCGCGCACGGCACGCTCACCTTCAGCGTGGGCGTGGGCCTCACCGCCTCCTTCATCAACCCCGTGGCCTTCTCCTACGGCTACGACCACCTGCGCTTCATCAAGCCCGTCTTCATCGGCGACACCATCCACAGCGTGGTGACCATCTCCGACAAGAAGGACCACAAGAAGCGTGCCAACATGGGCATCGTCACCGAGCACCTCGAGGTCCTCAACCAGCACGGCGAGACCGTCATGGTGGCCGACCACCTGCTCATGTGCCAGAAGCGCGACGCCTAAGCTCGTATCCCCTTCCGAGCCGGGCAAGATCGTCCCAATCGAACCCGGCTTGTGGCCAAGCGGCGGCCAGGAGCTACGTCGACGTCCCTCTCTCTCGACGCACGTACCCCGGCCAACGCGCGGCCGCATACCAAGCACGCCCGCCCTCGGCTATCCGGGAGCGGGCGTTTTTCGTGGCCCTACACGTCGATCGTGATCTCGTCGCCGATGACTTCCTTGGTCTTGGTCTTGAGCCAATCCAGCGGGTCGTCCAGGGTGGCGAGAAGTTCGTTGGCATTGGCGTCGTCTTCGGAGTAGTCCTTCACGAAGCGCACGACGTCGGTGGAGCCCACCATGTGCTCCACGAGTGGGTGCCACACCACGTTCTCCACGGCGATGCCGCCCGGCCCCACGTTGTCGGCGCTCGTGTCGCCGTCCTCGCCCACGCGCACAAAATCGCAGGTGAGCATGCCGCTCATGATGCAGTCCGGGTAGCCGCCGTAGCCCGAGACGAAGTCACCCAGGCCGTAGGCGCACAGCATCTTACCGCCATCGGCGCGGCTTACCCACTCAACCGGCTGGATGACGTGCGCGTGACTGCCGATGACGACGTCCACGCCGTTGTCGGCGCAGACCTGGGCAATCGACTTCTGCTCGTCGTTGGCCTCGTTGGAGTACTCGGTGCCCCAGTGCATGTACACGAGCACCACGTCGGCCACCTTGCGGGCCTGGGCCACCTCGCTCTTGAGCTTGTCCTCGTCGTAGGGCACGGCGTAGTAGTCGTTGGGCAGGTCGCTCTGCTCGTAGCCGTTCTGGCCGTAGCAGTAGGCCAGCGCCGCCAGGCGGATGCCGTTGCACTCCACCACGCGGATGGTGGAGCGGTCCTCCTCGCTCGAGTAGCTGCCGATGGTGAGCAGGTTGCTCTTGGTGTTCCAGACCTGCTGGGCGTGCTCGATGGAGCTCGTCCAGGTGTCGTAGGTGTGGTTGGTGTCGAGGTTCACGATGCGCCAGCCCACGTTGGCCAGGGCGTCGGCCATGGTGTCGGGCGTGTTGTAGCTGGGGTAGCCCGAGTGGTCAAACTGGTCGGTGCCGCCGAGCGTGGTCTCCTGGTTGATGAAGCTCACGTCGCACTGGCTCTGCACGTAGGGCGCCACCTCGGTGTAGAAGGGCGAGAAGTCGTACTCGCCGTCGCCGGTGGAGCCGGCCCAGGAGTCGGCCAGCTCGAGCAGGTTCTCGTTGGCGAGGTTGTCGCCCACGGCCGAAAAGCTCATGCGGCCCATGCCACTGGCCGTGTGGCGGCCCTCGTCCAGAAGCTTGGTTGAGACCGAGGTGTCGTAGCTCGCGGTTTGCGTGGCGTCGTCGGTGGCGGCAGCAGTCGTGGCCGCCTCGGCCTGCGCGGCGTCGTCCGCGGCGGGCGCCACGAGGCCGGCCACGCAGCCCACCATGCCGCGCAGGATGAAGAAGACGAGGACGAGTGCCAGGACGAGCCCTGCGATGAGCACCGGCTTGGGAATGCCGCCTCGGCCGTTGAGCGCCCTGGGGCTCCAGCCGCCCTTGCTGGCCAGGCCCTTGTTCATCTGCGGGACGTTCTGCGTGTTCCAGCCCAGCGGGCGCTGCTTGGGGGCGCGCCTGCGGGCACGGGGGTCGCGCTCGTCGGGAATGGCGGCCGGCGTGCGGCCAAAGCGATCGGACGAGCCATAGCCCGCCGAGTTGGCCGGGCCGTTATGATGGTAGCCGGCGTGAGACCGGCCGGAGCCCTGGCCGCCGGAACGGTGACGCGAGTAGGGAAGCTCCTCGGCCTGGCGCTGGCCGGCGTCCGGGTCGATGCGGTAGCCCTCCTCGCGCTGGCGAGAGCGGGCGTAGCGGGCGGAATAGCCATGCGAGGAGTACTGCTCGGAGGTATAGGTCGAGGGACCGTACTCAGCCTCGGCGTTTGCCTGGCCGGCGTAGTGCGGGGCCTCGCGGCCGACGGTGCGGGGGTCTTGCGGGCGCGAGTTGCCGTAGAGGCGAGAGGGGCGCTCGCCGGCGTAGCCGCGGGACGGATATGAATCGGAGCCGTAGGGGGCAAGCTCGGGCGAGCCCGCCGGGTAGGCGCTGCGGGATTCACGGCGCTGGGAGGCACCGTGGCCGTATTGGCGCCGCGCGTCGGCGCCGGCGGAACTGCGGCCGGAGCGGGCGTCTCGGCCGGAACGGCCCGAGCCCGAGTTGGCCCGGCCAGAAGCGGAAGCGGCGTCACGCTCGCGATTGGCGGGCCGGCGAGAGCTTGCGTCCGGCTCGTCGTGGCGCCACCAATCCCCGTTTGTTGACTCCCCCATTGCGCACCTCACTCGTTTAATTTCAGCTATGACAAATATAGCGGCAAAATCCCTCGTTAGCACACAAGCCTACCGCGCTGACCTGCGCCACAAGCACAGTTGGGATACAGTAGTGAGCACTAATCGACCATCGGTAGGCCATTTGCCGCGAGCGTAGCCCGGCACGGCCCTTTTGGTCAGCCAAAATCGCCGGGGTCGAACCCCGGAGCTTCCATAGATAGGAAACCGCATGCCCCAAAGCACCACCCCCGACGACGCCACCGTCGCCTTTGCCGACCTCGGTCTTTCCGAGGCCGTACTCGCCGCCGTCGACGCACTCGGCTATACCGAGCCCACCCCCGTGCAGGCCCAGGCCATCCCGCAGGTCCTTGCCGGCCATGACCTGCTGGCCGCCGCGCAGACCGGCACCGGCAAGACGGCCGCCTTCCTGCTGCCCACGATGAGCCGCCTGTCCCACGCCTCGCGCCACCACGGGCCCAACATGCTTGTGGTCACGCCCACGCGTGAGCTTGCCCAACAGATTGCCGACGTCTGCTCCACCGTTGAGAAGCACACGCATCACCGCAGCGTCACCGTGGTGGGCGGCGTTGGCTACGAGCCGCAGAAGGCCGCGCTTCGCCGTGGCTGTGATGTGCTCGTGGCCACCCCAGGCCGCCTCGTGGACCTCATCGAGCAGGGCGAGGCCCGCCTGGGCGAGGTCGAGGTGCTCGTGCTCGACGAGGCCGACCGCATGCTCGACATGGGCTTTCTGCCGCAGATGCGCAAGATCGTGGCCCAGACGCCGGCCTCACGCCAGACCCTATTGTTCTCGGCCACCCTGGACGAGAAGGCCATCGGCGGCATTCGCGACCTGGTGAGCGACCCCGTCACGGTGGAGATCGCCCACAAGGGCACCGTGGCCGAAACCATCGACCAATACGTGCTGCCCGTCTCGCTCGAGGCCAAGAACGCGCTGCTTGCCACCGTGCTCAAGAGCGAGGGCACCGAGCGCGTCATCGTCTTCACCCGCACCAAGCACCGCGCCGACGCCGCCTGCCGCCGCCTGCGTCGCGCCGGCATCACCTGCGCACCCATCCACGGCAACCGCAGCCAGAACCAGCGTGAGCGCGCACTGGCGGAGTTCCGCGACGGCAAGGTCGACGTGCTCGTGGCCACCGATGTGCTCGCCCGCGGCATCGACGTCTCCGACGTGCGCTACGTGGTGAACTTTGACGTCCCGGCCGACCCGGAGGACTACATCCACCGCATCGGCCGCACGGGCCGCGCCGGCGAGACCGGCTGGGCGCTCACCTTCGTCACCGTCAACGACGCCGAGGACCTCTTTGGCATCGAGCGCCTCATGGGCCAGACCGTGCCCTCCTACCAGCCCAAGGTAGCCCTGGAGCTGGGCGAGGAGCCGCCCGCGCTCGACCCGAACCGCGACGCCAGCGCCCCCGCCAAGGCCAAGGGCAAGAAGAAGCGCAAGAAGAAGCGCGGCATCAACGCCGACGGCGCCCTGCTGAGCGACGCCGAGGTGGCCGAGCTCACGGCCGCCGAGAACGGCGGGCGTCGCCGCAAGGGCGGCGCGAGCAAGGCCGAGCAGGGCGAAGGCAAGAAGCCCCGTGGCCAGCGCAACGCCGAGGCAGACAGCGAGTCGCGCAAGCGCCGCAACGCCAGCAGCAAGGGCGCCACGCCCAAGGGCGGCGACAAGACGAGCGCGCCCAAGGGTGGGGCCAAGCAAAAGGGCAGTTCAATGCCCAAGGGTGTCAACAAGCCCAAGGCCAGCGGAGCCAACGGCAAGCCTCGCCGCCGAGTAGGCGACCGAGCCGGCCGCGCCCGCGGAATCTACTAAGCCGAAGGGGCCGGGCCGGGTCCCGTCGTATGCGAGTTCCGCACGAGCCGAAGGCCACTTGATGTGGCCTTCGTGCGAGCAGGACTGTCTGAGCAGGCGATGGGACCCAGCCCGGACCCGGCAGCAGAGGTATGCCTGCTTAAGCGACGCAAAAGAAAGGGGCCACGTCACTGCGACGTGGCCCCTCTTGTTAGCTTTTGTCACCTAGCTCGCCATCGGCAAGCGCCGGCCCTGCACAGCAAGCGCAAGCTTTTCCGCGGAAAGCGCGGCTCGCCGGCAGCGAACGGACACCGCCCTACTTGCGGTGGGCGCGGTAGTAGGCGATGAGGGCCTGGGTGCTGGCGTCCTGCGCGGCCAGGGCCTCGTCGTCGTGGAAGGCCGGGGTGATCTGCTTGGCAAGCTGCTTGCCAAGCTCAACGCCCCACTGGTCGTAGGAGTCCAGACCCCAGACCGTGCCCTCGACAAACGTGAGGTGCTCGTAGATGGCGATGAGCTCGCCCAGCGCGAAGGGCGTGAGCGCCTCGCCGAAGATGGAGGTGGTGGGACGGTTGCCCTCAAAGACGCGGGCCGGGACCATCCACTCGGCCGTGCCCTCGGCGCGGACCTCGTCGGCCGTCTTGCCAAAGGCGAGGGCCTTGGTCTGGGCGAGGTAGTTGCCCAGGAACAGCTCGTGGACGTCCTGGCCGCCGTCCTCGGTGGGGTTGGGCGTGTTCACGAAGGCGATGAAGTCGGCCGGGATCTTACGGGTGCCCTGGTGGATGAGCTGGTAGAAGGCGTGCTGGCCGTTGGTGCCGGCCTCGCCCCAGAAGATCTCGCCGGTGGGGCAGGTCACGGGCGTGCCGTCCCAACGCGTGGACTTGCCGTTGCTCTCCATGGTGAGCTGCTGCAGGTAGGCCGGGAAGCGGTGCAGGTACTGGTTGTAGGGCAGCACCGCGTGGCTCTCGAAGCCAAAGAAGTCCACGTACCAGACATTGATGAGGCCCATGAGGGCAACGGCGTTGCTCTCGAGCGGGGTCTGCTGGAAATAGGTGTCGATGGCGTTGAAGCCGGCGAGGAACTCGGCGAAGCGCTCGGGGCCAAAGGCCAGGATGAGCGAGAGGCCCACGGCGGCGTCGACGGAGTAGCGGCCGCCGACCCAGCTCCAGAAGCCAAAGGCGTTCTCGGGGTCGATGCCAAAGTCGGCCACGAGCTCGAGGTTGGTGGAGACGGCCACGAAGTGCTTGGCGATGGCCTCGGCGGCCTTCTCGTCGGAGCCGTCGATGGCGCCCGCGGCCTTGAGGGACTCGAGCAGCCAGGTCTTGGCCTCGCGGGCGTTGGTGATGGTCTCGAGCGTGGTGAAGGTCTTGGAGACGACCACCACGAGCGTGGTCTCAGGGTCGAGGCCGCGGGTCTTCTCGGCCATGTCGTTCGGGTCGATGTTGGAGACGAAGGTGCAGTCGATGCCGGCGTCGGCGTAGGGCTTGAGGGCCTCATAGGCCATAACGGGGCCGAGGTCGGAGCCGCCGATGCCCACGCTCATGACGTGCTCGATCTTCTTGCCGGTGACGCCCTTCCACTCGCCGGAGCGGACCTTCTCGGCAAAGGCGTACATGCGGTCGAGCACCTCGTGGACGTCGGCCACGCAGTCCTGGCCGTCAACGACGAGCTGGCCCTTCTCGGAGGGCGGGCGACGAAGCGCGGTGTGGAGGACGGCGCGGTCCTCGGTGGTGTTGATGTGCTTGCCGGCGTACATGGCGTCGCGGCGCTCCTCGAGCTTGACCTCGCGGGCAAGCTGGCAGAGGAGCTTGACGGTCTCGTCGGTGACGAGGTTCTTGGAGAAGTCGAAGTGCAGGTCGTTGACGTCAAAGCTCAGCTTGGAGACGCGCTCGGCGTCGGTGGCGAAGGCCTCCTTGAGCGTGAAGCTGCTCGAGACCTCGGCGTAGTGCTCCTTGAGCGCCGCCCAGGCGGGAGTGGTGGTTGCGTCGATGGGTGCGGGGATATCCGACATGCGTCCTCCTTGAGGTACGGGGCATGGCTAGGCCAGGCCGCTACACAGCAGGCTTAAGCGTACTCCAAAACCACGCCTTCGCACGCGAAATGCTGGGGTTAGTAGGGTTCGCCCAGGGGCGGGACCTGCTTGAGGCGACGCCACATGACCTGCTTGGCCGCCTTGTCAGAAAGGCTCTGCTCAAAGCCGCCGAGGGCAAGCACGCGCATGCCAAGGACCTGCGCGACGCAGCCCGGCGTAAGCGTTGCGGCGGCCAGGTCCTCAATCTCCACAAGCTCGTCGGCAAAGGCCTCACGAACGGCTGCCGCGGCCGCATCGTCCAACAAGATGAGCGTGGAGGGGTCGAGCGTGGCGATGGCGAGCCGCAGGGTGCCGGGCACGAGCGGGTAGCCGTCGGCATCGCGGGTGGACAGGCCCACCCATTCCTCGGGCGCATAGCCCAAGGCCGCAAGCGCCGCGCGCAGGGCCTTGCCGTCAGGGCCGCCCAGCAGGGCCGGGGCGCCCTCAACCGAGTCGTCCTCGTCCTCGGGCTCGCCCTTCACGAGCAGCACGGGCGAGAAGGCGTTGCCCGCCATGACGACGCCGGCCTTTGCCAGGTCTTCTAGCTCGGCCTTTGTCTTCTCGAGAAGCTCCTCGGTCATATCCATTGCCCGCTCCATGCGCCCACGGAAACGTCCCTGCCAGCCATGCGCGGCCGCAGGGACGCCCTTGTCGTCCAAAAACTCACAAGGGCGATTCTACCTTTTCGCAGGCGCGGCGTTCGCCGGCCGGGGCCGCTGGGTATAAGCCAAACATCAAAACGCCCGCGGGCCTTGGCCCGTCGTATGCAAATTCAGGAGGTCCCATGGCAACGAAGGCAATCACGCAAGAGACGTTCGACGATGTCATCTCCACCTCCGCCAGACCCGTGCTCGTGGACTTCTGGGCAAGCTGGTGCGGCCCCTGCCGCGCCCTCTCCCCCGTCGTGGAGGAGATTTCAAACGAGATGAACAATGAGCTTGCGGTCTACAAGTGCAACGTCGAGGACGAGCAGGACCTCGCCATGCGCTTCCAGGTCATGTCCATCCCCACGCTCATCCTGTTCAAGGGCGGCCAGCCGGTCCACACCATGGTGGGCTCGGCCCCCAAGGCCCGCATCGTCGCCGAGCTGCGCGAGTACCTGTAGCCGGCGCCGGCGCTAGGCAGCAGTAGGGCTGGCGGACCGCAGCCCTCGCTCGGACTAGGGGCGCCGCAGCCGCGACGACGCAGGCGCCGAGCCATATAACCGCAGCAAAAGAGGGTCGCCCAAACGGATGACCCTCTCGTTTTGCCTATGGAAAGCGGGCCGGGAACTAAACGCCTTCGCCGCAGTCCCGCGCAAACGCCAACCACGTGGGCACGGAGCCACAGCCCGCATCGTAGCCGAACTCCGCGAGCGCCTGTGGCCCACGCCCCTCGCTCGGCACATTCGCCGCGCGGTGCGCTCGAACCGGCCGCTAGAAGTTAAACAGGCCGAAGCCCCAGCGGCGGCCGCCCTCGTCGCAGGGCAGCTTCACGATCTGCTTTGAGACAACCTTGCCGTCCTCCACCATAAGCCTCGCCATGGTGGGACCGGAGGAGCTGCGCGGGAAGGTGGGGCTACCCGGGTTGATGAAGAAGGAGCCGTTGGCGCGCTCGATGATCTCGGGCACATGGGTATGGCCAAAGACGCCCACGTCGCACTGCTCGGATGACAGGTTCTCGCGATAGTGCGAGAGGGAGAACTGCAGCCCCTCGTACTCAAAGCGCATCATGCGCTTGACCTCAGGGCCGTACTCGCCGGCCCAGTCGTTGTTGCCCAGGCACAGAACCAGCGGCGCCAGGGCCTTGAGCGTGATGAAGTCGTCCTCGGAGGTGATGTCGCCGGCATGGACGATGAGGTCGCAGCCGTCGAGCGCCTCGAGCAGCTCGCGGGAGAGCCTGCCGTGGGTGTCGGATATGACGTCGATGCGCTTGGCCATGGTGACTACAGACCGAGGGCGCGCTTGAGCTGAACCACGCGGCGACGCGAGACGGAGATCTTCTTGCCCTCGACGCCCTGGATGCCGAGCTGCATGACGCCGCTCGATACGACCTCGACGTCCTCGACGTACTGCAGGTTCACGATATAGCCGCGGTGCACGCGGAAGAAGCCGTGGGGCGAGAGCTTGGCCTCGAGCTGGGCGAGCGAGATGACCGAGAGGTAGCGGTCGGTGTCGGTGTAGATGCAGGAGTAGTCGTCCTTGGCCTCGATGTAGCGGATCTGGTCGATGGGGACGAGGACCTTGCGGCCGCCCTTCTCCACCGGGATGCGCTCGGCGGGAGCTGCCGGGGCGGCGTTGGACTTGCTGCGGGCGATCACCTTGTCGAGGGCGCGCTCGAGGCGGTCGCTCTCCACGGGCTTCATGAGGTAGTCGACCGCGTCGACGTTAAAGGCCTCGAGGGCGTACTCGCTGTAGGCGGTCACGAAGACCACCGCAGGCGGGTTCTTGAGCTTGTGGAGCGCCTCGGCAAGCTGCATGCCGTTGGTCTTGGGCATGGAGATGTCCAGGAACAGCACGTCCGGACGGCTCTCCATGAGCTTCTCCACGGCATCGCGGGCGCCGGTCGCCTCGACGATCCCCTCAACTCGGCCGGTCTCCTCAAGCAGGTAGCGCAGCTCGGAGCGAGCGGGGGCCTCGTCATCAACAATCATGGCACGCAGCATAGAATCACATTCCTCGTCAGTCGTGGGTGGCGGTGCGCGCAAGGCGTAGCGTCACGCACGTCCCCTCACCGGGCTTCGACATGATATCAATGCCCGAATCGAAACCATAGAACCTCTCGAGCCGCTCCGCAACGTTGCGCAGGGCTATTCCCGTTCCCTTTTCCTCGGTTGAGCAGCCGGGGG
The DNA here is from genome assembly GCA_963653485.1 of Prevotella sp. CAG:279. GTDB lineage: Bacteria > Actinomycetota > Coriobacteriia > Coriobacteriales > Atopobiaceae > Parolsenella. Next base: position 7,940 of record CAVJWS010000034.1, on the reverse strand, counting down.
CCTGCCTGGCATTGACGCCCTCGATCAGGCGTTCAAGCGTCTCCTCGTCCATGCCAAGGCCGTCGTCGGTGACGGACACGAGCACGTCGTCCCCGTCCACCTCGGCCTGGATGTCGATGTGGAGCGTCCCTTCGTCGCGCATGGCGTGGCGCACGGCGTTCTCGACGACGGGCTGGACGATAAACGCCGGCACCAGCACGTCGCCGCAGCCCACGCCCACGTGCTCGCGCTCGCTGATGCGGTCCTCGCCAAAGCGCGCGTGCTCAAAGTGCAGGTAGCGCCTCGTCTGCTCGAGCTCGCGGGCAAGCGGGATGAGCTGGTCGGAGCTCTCGAGCGTCTGGCGGTAGAAGACCGCGAACTCACGCAGCAGGTTGCGGGCGCGGGCCGGGTCGGTGCGCGTGAGCGCGGCGATGGTGTTGATGGTGTTGAACAGGAAGTGCGGGTTGATCTGGGCCTGCAGGGCCTTGACCTCGGCTCGGGCCGTGAGCTCGGCCTGGCGGTCGAGCTCGTGGGTGGAGAGCTGGGTGGAGAGAAGCTGGCCAAAGCCGCGCGCGATGGCGAGCTGGCTTCGGTTGATGTCTGCGGGCGAGCGATAGTAGAACTTGATGGTGCCGCAGGGGCGGTCCTGCACGTTGAGCGGGACCACAAGTCCGCCGCGCACGGTGCGGGGCAACTCGGCGGCCGCCTCGTCGCCCTCGTCGTAGGACTGGAACATGCCAAGCTTGCCAGTCTGAAGAACCTCGAGCGTGCCGGCCGTGCGAATGGGGCTTCCCGGCGGGAAGTCGGCGGCGAGGGCGCCTTCGTAGGCAAGGACGCGCTCGGTGTCGGTCATGGCCACGGCAATGGCCGTGGTCTCGGGCAGCAGCAGCTTGCAGACGCCCTGGCAGCCCTGGCGCGAAAGGCCGCCGCGCATGAGGTCGAGGGTCCTGGAGGCAAGGCCGAGGATGTGCTCGGTGCCCTGCGAACCCTTGATGTCGCCAAGGCGGGCGAGGCGGTTGTTGATGCGGTGCGGACTCACTTTGCCCCCTCCTTGGCGGCGGTTGCTGATGCGGAAAACTCGGGAACCTCATAGGCCGCGGAGTCCCCGGGCGAGACGACCTTGGGGACGACGGTGGCCGGGGCCTCGGCCATGGCCCGGCCGCCGGCAGCAGGCGAATCCGAGGGCGAGCGGTGCGCAGCCCCGATGGAGCGGACCGCGTCGGCCAGGTGCTCGTCTCCCCAGAGGCCGTCGATCACCGAGGGCCAGAAATTGAGCAGGCGCGCGTAGTTGGACGCGTTGGCCTGCGCGTAGGCACGGGCTTCCTTGCGGCCAGTCGTCCAGATGCGCAGGCTCGCAAGGCGGTCGGGACCGACGAGGGCGCGGGCGAGTGCCGTCTTGGAGATGCGCCCCTCCACCTCGGGCGATATCCAACTGCCCGGATAGGGCATGAGCGAGGCGGGCGTGACTTGCCTCAGGCCCGGCTGGCGCGCGCAGAAGGCGAGCTTTGCGCGCTCGTAGAGCCAGCGGTAGATGTCTTGCAGGAAGCGGTTGGGCTCGTCGGCGGTGGCAGGCGGCAGGTGCTTTACGTACCAGCTGCCGTCAAACCACATGTCAAATCCAATGAGACGCAGGTTAAAGAGGTAGTCGAGGTCCTCTCCGCGGGTGATCCACGGGTCGAACGGGGCCTGGGAGAACGCACTCGCGTGTATTGCGAGGCAACCGCCGCAGGCGATGTTGGAGCGGCAGATGCGCGTGCCGGAGAGGGCCTTTTCCATCCACTCGCTGAACTCGTAGCGCTTGGTCCACCAGCGCTCCCAGAAGCGGCGCCTGGGCGCGCTTGCCACGTGGGAGTCCTCGGAGTTGATGAAGTGGCCGGTCTTGGCCAGAATCTTGAGGTCCTGACGCGTGAGCTGGCCCAGCCCATAGACCGCATCGACGAGAAACTCGGGGGTGAGGGCCACCTCGTCGTCGTCGAGGAAGACCGCGACGTCATGGCCGAGCATGGCGCACACCGCCAGGCCCAAGTTGCGGATGGCGCCATAGCCACGCAGGGAGACGGGCTCGCCCTCGATGCCGGGGCATATCTGCTCAACGCGGGCCGCGATGAGGCGTGCCTCACGAGCGCCGATGACCATGGGGCTTAGGGCCGGGTGATCACGGACGATGGCGTTCACGCGGGCTCGGGCCGCAGCCTGGGCAGCGGGCGGGGCCACCACGAGCACGATGGTGCGGATGACGCCGCGCACCTCGTCGAGCGAATCAAGGCAGCGGGCGAGCTCGGGCAGCGGCTCGTCAAGCGCCGTGGCATGGTCGTAGACGCCGAGCTGCGTAGGGTCCGAGGCCCAATAGGTTGGTATGACGATTGCTGGATTCAACTACCGCTACCAGCCCTTATATGAATCGAGAGAGATAACGCGCCCGCAGCCGCAAACCGTTGGGCGGGCGGCGGAGCGGGTCACGTGGCCAGCCGCTCGGCGGTTCTCGTCGGCGGCGCCGGGGGCGCAAGGCAAAGGCATGTGCGAGAACACGAGCGAGCGCACGGCAACGCCATGCGCCGAAACGGCGCCAGCAACGCAGCTGTTCATGAATTGCCCTCCCCCTCCAAGTCGTATGACCATTCTACCCCAGCAATCAATCCCTGCTAGGGGCCGTTTTTCAGCCGAGCCGGGCTCGCGCAGGGCCGCCACGCACCCGCCGCCGGGAAATGGAGTTCGCCACAGAGGCGCGCGACACTCGAAAGCCTCGCAGGTCTGCCATCTCCCTAACTCCCAGGCGCTCAACAAAGCCGCAGCCGACGCCCCGCCCACCGGACCACAGCCATGAAAAAGCCCCGGCCCGGATGTCCGGGTCGGGGCTTGTCTTACGTGGGCGCTAGCTTAGCGCGCCGCAAAGCCTAGGCCTCGTTGTAGAGGGCCTTGAGCTTGAGCAGGTGCGCGTAGCGGTCCATGGCGGCCTTCTCGTTCTCGGCGAAGAGCTCCTTGGCACGCTCGGGGAACGCGCGGGTGAGCGAGGCGTAACGAGCCTCGTTCATCAGGAAGTCCTGGTAGCCGCCCGCCGGCTCCTTGGAGTCGAGCGAGAACTTCTTGCCCTCCGGCGCAGCCGGGTTGAAGCGGAAGAGGTTCCAGTAGCCGCAGTCCACAGCCTTCTTCATCTCGGACTGGCAGTTCATCATGCCGCCCTTCTTGATGGAGTGCATCTCGCAGGGGCTGTAGCCGATGACGATGGACGGGCCGTCGTAGGCCTCGGCCTCGGTGATGGCCTTGAGGGTCTGCGCGGCGTTGGCGCCCATGGCGACCTGGGCGACGTAGACGTAGCCGTAGCTCATCGCAATCTCGGCGAGGGACTTCTTCTTGGTAACCTTGCCGGCGGCAGCGAACTGCGCAACCTGGCCGAGGTTAGAGGCCTTGGAGGCCTGGCCACCCGTGTTGGAGTAGACCTCGGTGTCGAAGACGAAGACGTTGACGTTGCGGTTGGAGGCAAGGACGTGGTCCAGGCCGCCGAAGCCGATGTCGTAGGCCCAGCCGTCGCCGCCGAAGATCCAGAAGGACTTCTTGGTGAGGTAGGCCTTGTCGACCAGGATGGCCTTGCAGGCGTCGCAGCCGCACTTCTCGAGGGCGGCGATGTAGGCGGCAGCGGCCGTCTTGGAGCCCTCGGCGTCGTGGCGGTTCTCGAGCCAGGCGGTTGCGGCCTCCTTCAGCTCGTCGGACTCGTCGCTGGCGAGCAGCGCCTCGGTCTGGGCGACAAGCTTGTCCTGGACGGCGGCGTAGCCCACCGCAAGGCCGAGGCCGTGCTCGGCGTTGTCCTCGAACAGGGAGTTGTTCCAAGCCGGGCCGTGGCCGTTGACGTCAACCGTGAACGGGGAGACGGCGGCGGGGTTGCCCCAGATGGAGGAGCAGCCGGTGGCGTTGGAGATGAACATGCGGTCGCCGCAGACCTGGGTGACCAGGCGAGCGTAGGCCGTCTCGGCGCAGCCGGCGCAGGATCCGGAGAACTCGAGGTAGGGCTTGGCGAACTGGCTGCCCTTGACATTGGGGGCAACGAGCTCGGTCTTGATGGTGACGTCGTTGACGGCGTAGTCCCAGACCTTGGCCTGGTCGGCCTCGTCCTCCTGCGGAACCATGGTGAGGGCGTCCTTGGGGCAGACGGAGGCGCAGTTGTAGCAGCCCATGCAGTCGAGCGGGGACACGGCGATGGAGAACTTGAGGCCCTCGGAGCCCTTGCCCTTGGCATCGATCATGCGCATGGCCTCAGGCGCGGCAGCGGCCTCCTCGGCGTTGAGCGCGATGGGGCGCAGCGTGGCGTGCGAGCAGACGTAGGCGCACTGGTTGCACTGGATGCACTTGGTCTCGTCCCAGTGCGGAACCATGACGGCGACGCCGCGCTTCTCGTACTGAGAGGCGCCGAGCTCCCACTGGCCGTCGACGTGGCGGTCGAAGGCGGAGACGGGCAGGGAGTCGCCCTCCATGCGGTTGATGGGGTTCATGAGCTTCTCGACCTGGCGGACGATGGCCTCGCGACCCTTGATCTCGTGCCTGACCTCGCCCTGGGCGGTGGCCCAATCAGCGGGAACCTCAAACTTGCGGAAGGCGGTGGCGCCGGCGTCGATGGCCTTGTGGTTGGCGTCGACGATGGCCTGGCCCTTCTTCATGTAGGACTTGGTGGCGGCGTCCTTCATGTACTGGAGGGCGTCTGCGGCCGGCAGCACCTTGGCCAGCGCGAAGAACGCGGACTGCAGCACCGTGTTGGTGCGCTTGCCCATGCCCACCTTGGCGGCCAGGTCGATGGCGTCGATGAGGTAGACGGTCACGTTGTTCTTGGCGATGTAGCGCTTGGCGACCGCCGGCATGTGCTCGGCGAACTCCTCGTCGGACCACTGGCAGTTGACCAGGAAGGTGCCGCCGGGCTTGACGTCGCGGACCATCTTGAAGCCCTTGATGATGTAGCTCGGGTTGTGGCAGGCCACGAAGTCGGCCTTGGTGACGTAGTACGGCGAGCGGATCGGGGAATCGCCGAAGCGCAGGTGGCTGACGGTGACGCCGCCGGTCTTCTTGGAGTCGTACTGGAAGTAGGCCTGGACGTACTTGTCGGTGTGGTCGCCGATGATCTTGATGGAGTTCTTGTTCGCGCCGACGGTGCCGTCGCCGCCGAGGCCCCAGAACTTGCACTCGATGGTGCTCGGGTCGGCGGTGTTGGGGGCGTCCTCCATCTCGCGGAGGCTGAGGTGCGTGACGTCGTCGTTGATGCCGACGGTGAACTCGCGCTTGGGGTGCTCGGCCTTGAGCTCCTCGTAGACGGCGAAGGCGGACGCGGGCGGCGTGTCCTTGCTGCCCAGGCCGTAACGGCCGCCAGAGACGAAGATGTCGGTGCGGCCGGCCTCATAGAGGGCGGAGACGACGTCGAGGTAGAGCGGCTCGCCGATGGAGCCCGGCTCCTTGGTGCGGTCCATGACGGCGATCTTCTTGACGGTCTCGGGGAGCACGTCGACGAAGTGCTTGATGGAGAACGGGCGGTACAGGCGGACCTTCACCAGGCCGACCTTCTCGCCGTGGGCGTTGAGGTAGTCGATGACCTCCTCGAACACGTCGCAGAAGGAGCCCATGCAGACGACCACGCGGTCGGCGTCGGGGGCGCCGTAGTAGTTGAACAGGCCGTAGTTGGTGCCGAGCTTCTCGTTGATCTTGCCCATGTACTCCTCGACGACGGCAGGGAGCTCGTCGTAGGCGGAGTTGCAGGCCTCACGGTGCTGGAAGAAGATGTCGCCGTTCTCGTGGCTGCCGCGGGCGTGCGGGTGCTCGGGGTTGAGGGCGTGGTTGCGGAACGCCTGCACGGCGTCCATGTCGAGCATGTCCTTGAGGTCCTCGAAGTCCCACATGGCGACCTTCTGGATCTCGTGGCTGGTGCGGAAGCCGTCGAAGAAGTTCAGGAACGGCACCTTGCCCTTGATGGCCGCGAGGTGGGCCACCGGCGAGAGGTCCATGACCTCCTGGACGCTGCTCTCGGCGAGCATGGCGAAGCCGGTCTGGCGGCAGGCCATGACGTCGGAGTGGTCACCGAAGATGTTGAGCGCGTGGGAGGCAACGCAGCGGGCGGAGACGTGGAACACGCCCGGGAGCTGCTCGCCGGCGATCTTGTACATGTTCGGGATCATGAGCAGCAGGCCCTGGGACGCCGTGTAGGTCGTCGTGAGGGCGCCGGAGCCCAGGGAGCCGTGGACGGCACCGGCGGCGCCAGCCTCGGACTCCATCTCGACCACGTTCACCGGCGTGCCGAAGACGTTCTTGATGCCCTGGGCGGCCCACTGGTCAACGTGGTCTGCCATCGGGCTGGACGGCGTGATCGGGTAGATGCCCGCCACCTCGGTGTAGGCGTACGAGACCCAAGCAGCAGCCTCGTTGCCGTCCATGGACTTGAACTTACGTGCCATATCCTCTCCTTCTGTTGTCGAGGTCGCGTGACGGCCGGCGTCTTGCGCCACCACCCCCAGGTGGCTGCCCTTTCACGCGAAATCGCCCCGGGACCGGTTCCCCGTTGGCCTGGGGGCGACGTTGCTTCATAGCAGTTCTGATTATCCCGCAATTGGACGCGGCTGATTCGCTTTTTTGAGAAAGTGGCAGCCACATACGGACGAGCGGTAGCAAAGGGACGCGACGGACCCGCCATCGCGCCCAGCACCTGCGTTTTATTGTTTCTTGGGCGGAATGCCGCGCGGCGAACGAGCCGAGCGCGAGCTACGGATTTGCCACCCCGCAGCCCGCCGGCGTTGGCGGGCGGTTTCGCCGCGCACCACCCGACGGCCGCGACGGCCGCCGGCCCATCGGCGAGCGACGGCCGCGAAACCCTCAGAGGAGCAGCGGCCCCCCGTGCAAGGGCGCTACTTGTTAGCGCCGCGCTCCAGGAGGGTCTGCCAGCCACGGGCGAACTGCTCGCCCACCGGGCCGGTAGCATCGGCGGCGCAGACCACGCCATGCTCGTCGGAGACCAGGAAGGCCTCGTCGCACGCGGCGCCAGCGGCCAAGTCGTCCGCAAGCGACGCGTTGCGTTCCACGCTCATGCCCAGGGTGGCGGCGAGGTCACGCACGAGCGTGGAGGCCCCGGAGAGCGCCTCGCCCGCACCAACACCGCAGACAAGCGAGCCATTGCGGACGGCCCAGATGGCCTCGGGGGCGACGCCGGTCTGGCCGGCCTCCTTGGCGCTGGCCTGCGCCCGCTCGAGAAGTGCGGCGAGCCCGGTGTCCCCAAGCGGCTCGTAGTCGCCCGCGGCCATGGCAGCACGGCCCTGGTCATCGACCATGAGCAGGAGCACACCGTCCGGATGCTCGACCACGCCGTCGGCGAGCGTCCACTCGATGTGCTGCTTTGCCCAGGCAAGCAGCGTCTTTGAGAGGGGCTCGCCGCAAACCTCGCGCTTGCCGAGCGCCTTCATGTGGCGGTTTGCCGCGGGAAGGGCCGAGCCAAACAGGCGCCAACGGCACACCAACACCGGCTCTCCGACCTCAAACTCCTCGGGAATCTTGCCGTCTGCCATGTGCCTACCTCCCAAACGGGCCGCACAGCCCGCCAACGTTTGCCTAACGTCTCAGGCTTACCCCAAACCCGCGCGCCCGAATCAAACAAAACCGGGCGCCGGAGCCCAAGCGAGCCCCAGCGCCCAGAAAATCTAACAAACGCGGGTTTCCCCTGTCCCAGGTTGGCCCGAAGGTAAGGCGCCGCGCATGACATACGCAAGCCGAAAGCTGAGGGTCAAGATGGGGTGCCATCACCCGCAAACGCGAGTTTCCCTGGTGCCCGAGATCGGCCCGAAAGAGGAGCGTGGCATATTGAAATACGCGAGCGACAATTGAGGGCTGAGGTCGGGTGCCAGGAGAAGCCGCGGGCTAGTGGCGGAAGTGGCGCACTCCGGTGAAGACCATCGCGATGCCGTGCTCGTCGCAGGCCTGGATGGACTCCTCGTCGCGGATGG
>CAVJWS010000033.1:0-19517 GCA_963653485.1 Prevotella sp. CAG:279 | reverse complement strand
ACAAGGAGAGCGCGCCGCACGTCAAGGCCCTCGTCGACGCCCACAAGGCGCTCTTCGGTGACGAGCGCATCGGCTGCGAGAAGTCCATGGACAAGCGCGCCGGCCGCCCGCTGTGCGACAAGTGGACCTTCTCGACCAACTGCGTCTCCATCCAGGGCCGCTACGGCATCCCCTGCGTTGGCTTTGGCCCCGGCGCCGAGTCCCAGGCCCACGCCCCCAACGAGGTCACCTACAAGCAGGACCTGCCCACCTGCGCCGCCCTCTACGTGGCCGCGCTTAACCTCTACGACCCCTCGCAGGCCGACGGCGACGCCACGAGCTACCGTGCCGAGCTCACCGACAACGACATCAAGTAGCAGCGCTTTTATGGCGCCTGCCGTCTGAGGCGGCAGGCGCCTGCGGGTGCGCCCCGCCACATGGCGTTCCGGCGCTCCCAAGCCTTCGGGCGGGCCTCTCACCAGGAGGGGAGCGGCCCGCGCGGGCCCGTCGCCCATCTGCGGCGGCGCGGCCAACTAAACTAGGGGACGGACATCCGTCCGCAGACAACATTAGGAGAGGACACATCACATGAGCGAGATCCAGCAGTATCTTGACGCGCTTTCCGGCCTCGACTTCAAGGGCATGTACGGCAGCGACTTCCTGCACACCTGGGACAAGACCACCGACGAGCTGCGTGCCCTCTACGCCACCGCCGCCGCCCTGCGCAACCTCCGCGAGCGCAACATCTCCACCAAGATCTTCGACTCGGGCCTGTCGGTCTCCCTGTTCCGCGACAACTCCACCCGCACCCGCTTCTCCTTCTCCAAGGCCTCCAACCTGCTCGGCCTCGAGCTCCAGGACCTCGACGAGAAGAAGAGTCAGATCGCCCACGGCGAGACCGTCCGCGAGACCGCCACGATGATCTCCTTCATGGCTGACGTCATCGGCATCCGCGACGACATGTACATCGGCAAGGGCGACGCCTACATGCAGGAGGTCTCCGAGTCCGTGCAGCAGGCCTACGAGGACGGCGTGCTCGACCACCGTCCCACCCTCGTGAGCCTGCAGTCCGACTCCGACCACCCCACGCAGTCCTCCGCCGACCTGCTCTACCTCATCGAGGAGTTTGGCGGCCTCGAGAACCTGCGCGGCAAGAAGGTTGCCGTGACCTGGGCCTACTCGCCCTCCTACGGCAAGCCGCTCTCCTGCCCGCAGTCGCTCATCAGCCTGCTGCCGCGCTTTGGCATGGACGTCACCCTGGCCCACCCCGAGGGCTACGACCTCATGGGCGACCGCGTGGAGGCCGCCAAGTCCTACGCCGCCGAGAATGGCTGCACCTTCAACCAGGTCAACACTATGGAGGAGGCCTTCGAGGGCGCCGACATCGTGATCCCCAAGTCCTGGGCCCCCTACGCCGCCATGGAGAAGCGCACCAACCTCTACGCCGAGGGTGACGATGCCGGCATCGCCGCGCTCGAGCAGGAGCTGCTCGCCCAGAACGCCACCCACAAGGATTGGTGCTCCACCACCGACCTCATGGCCAAGACGGCCAACGGCCAGGACACCATCTTCATGCACCCGCTGCCCGCCGACATCTCCGGCGTCTCCTGCGAGCACGGCGAGGTCATGGCCGACGTCTTCGACATGCACCGCGTGGGCATGTACAAGGAGGCCTCGTACAAGCCCTACGCCATTGCGGCCATGATCTTCCTGCAGAAGGTCGCCGACCCCGTGGCCACGCTCGCCGCGCTCGAGTCTGCCGCAACTCCTCGCTGGTACCAGGCCTAATTGCCCCCGCGGCGGGCTTGGCTCGCCGCGAGGCCTGGAGCCGCTGACAACCTGGCCCCCATGTGGGGCCGGCGCCCCGACCTGCCGGTCGCACCTCCTCCTGTGGACCGGCTTGCGCTCCCCTTTGGGAGCACGCCCAAAGCCTTGTGGCCGGCGGGCGGGGCGCGTTTTTCCCAAGACCGCAAAGCTCCTGTTTTTGCGGCCTAGGTGATGCTTTATCAAAATCCGCCTCAATGGCGGCCGCTGCCCCTTTCGGGGCCCTTAGGAATCGGAGACGCAATGTCGAAGCGTATCGTCGTTGCGCTCGGCGGAAACGCCCTCGGAAAGAACCTCCCAGAGCAGGCCATCGCCGTGCGTACCACCAGCCATGCCATCGTTGACCTCATCGAGCAAGGTGACGAGGTGATCGTCGTCCATGGCAACGGCCCGCAGGTGGGCATGATCGCCAACGCGATGACCGAGCTGACGCGCTCCGACCCCGAGAAGTACATTCCCTGCCCGCTCTCCGTCTGCGGCGCCATGAGCCAGGGCTACATCGGCTACGACCTGCAGAACGCCCTGCGCGAGGAGATGGAGCGCCGCGGCATCACCGACAAGGGCGTGGCCACGGTGCTCACCCAGGTCGAGGTCGACCCCGAAGACCCCGCATTCAAGAATCCCACCAAGCCCATCGGTTCGTTCATGAGCGCCGAGGAGGCAGAGGTCCTCAAGCGCGACCGCGGCTATGACTTCATGGAGGACTCCGGCCGAGGCTACCGCCGCGTGGTGGCCTCGCCCAAGCCCAAGCGCATCGTGGAGCTCGACACCATCAGCTCGCTCGTGGCGGCTGATCACGTGGTCATCGCCTGCGGCGGTGGTGGCATCCCGGTGGAGCCCACCGGCGACCACCACCTCAAGGGCGCGGCCGCCGTCATCGACAAGGACTTTGCCGCAGAGCTGCTCGCCGAGTCCCTCGATGCCGACTACCTGGTGATCCTCACCGCCGTGGAGAAGGTGGCCGTGCGCTTTGGCAAGCCTGACGAGGCATGGCTCGATAGCCTCACGCCCGAGCAGGCCTACGAGCTGGCCGAGGCCGGCGAGTTCGGCAAGGGCTCCATGGAGCCCAAGGTCTTGGCCTGCGCCAAGTTCGCCGAGAGCAAGCCGGGACGCTCGGCCCTTATCACCCTGCTCGAGAAGGCCAAGGACGGCCTGGACGGCAAGACGGGAACCACCGTAAGGGGCTAAACTTAGCGCCATGAGACCAAACGTCCGCACATACCTCGTTGACGACGAGGGCAACCGCGTCTTTGGACCGGGGCCTGCCGAGCTTCTGCGCCGCGTGCGCGAGCACGGCAGCCTCCGGTCTGCTGCCATCAGCATGGGCATGGCCTACACCAAGGCCCTTGGCCTGGTGAAGAACGTCGAGGCCGCGCTGGGCGCCCCGCTCACCACGCGCGTGGTGGGAGGGGCCGGCGGCGGTGGCTCCACGCCCACGCCCGAGGCAGACGCCTTGCTTGCCGCATACGAGCGCTGGACGTCCTCGGTCAACGCCACCTCGCAGGCGCAGTTCGCCGCCGCTTTTGGCAAGGGGCTCGCCCTGGGGCCCGCGCTCGCGCCCGAGGCCGCGGGCGACAGGCGCATCGGCGTGGGCGTGCTCGCGGCGGGACATGCCCGCCGCTTCGGTTCCAACAAGCTTGTGGAGCCGCTGCTGGGCGAGGCGGTGCTCAGCCGCACCCTCGGTTGCGTGCCGCTGGGCCTGCCCGTCGTGGTGGCGAGCGCCTCCGACGAGGTGGACGACCTGGTGCGCGAGCGCGGGCTCGACCTCGTGCGCCCGGATGGGCCGGAACAGGGCGACTCCGTGCGAGCGCTTGCGGCCTTTGCCGAGGCGCAAGGCTGGGACGCCTGCCTGTTCGTGCCCGGCGACCAGCCGCTGCTCGAGCGCGAGAGCCTGCAGCTCATCATGGCCGTGGCGGCCTCGCGGCCAGACGCCGTGGTGCGTCTCTCGTGGCGCGGTCGCGCCGCCTCGCCGGCGCTGTTCCCCGCGAGCCTGTTCGGGGCCCTGCAAGAGATTTCCGGCGACGTGGGCGGAAGCGCCGTCGTCAGCGACTGCGACAAGTTATCCGTCGAGGCCACCTGGCCTTGGGAGCTTTGGGACATCGACACGCCCGATGACCTCAACCGTGCGCGGCAGATCGTCGAGGCGGGCCTTGGTAGAGGAGGGAGTGCTTAGCATGATCATCATCAAGGGTGGCACGCTCGTCACGCCGCAGGGGCTGCGCTCGGCAGACCTCGCGCTCGACGGCGGAAAGGTCGCGGGCATCGCGGCCTCCATCAAGGTCTCGAGCGAAGACGAGGTGTATGACGCGAGCGGATGCTGGGTCTTCCCGGGCTTCATCGACGCCCACACGCACCTGCAGTGCTGGACGGGCATGGACTGGACGGCCGACAGCTTCGAGACCGGCACCTGCGCGGCCGCCTGCGGCGGCACCACCACGGTGGTCGACTACGCCACAGCCGACCGCGGCGTGACCATGCCCGACGCCCTGGCCGAGTGGCACAAGCGCGCCGACGGCACCTGCACGGCCAACTACGCCTTCCACATGGCGCTGGCCGAGTGGAACGAGCAGAACAAGGCCGACCTCGCCGTGATGCGCGAGAGTGGCGTGTGCTCCTTCAAGACCTACTTCGCCTACGACCACCTGCGCCTGGACGACGCCGAGACCCTCGAGGTGCTTGAGGCCCTGGCGCCGCTCGGCGGCACCCTGTGCGTCCACTGCGAGAACGGCACCGTGGTAAACGAGCTGCAGCGCCGCGTCTTTGAGGCCGGCATCACCGGTCCCGAGGGCCACCCTCTGAGCCGCCCGGCCGAGTGCGAGGCCGAGGCCATCTCGCGGTTGCTCTACCTCGCCCACATCGCGGGCGACGCGCGCGTGAATGTGGTGCACCTCTCCACCAAGATGGGCCTGGACGCCATCCGCGCCGCCAAGGCCCGCGGCCAGAAGAACATCTTTGTCGAGACCTGCCCCCAGTACCTGCTGCTGGACGACACCCGCTACCTGGAGCAGGGCGAGGATGGCTTTGCGGGAGCCAAGTACGTCATGAGCCCGCCTTTGCGCAAGCCGTCCGACCGCAGCGCCCTTCGCGAGGCCCTCTGCGCCGGAGAGATCGACACCATCGCCACTGACCACTGCAGCTTCAACCTCGTGGGCCAGAAGGACCGCGGCCGCGGCGACTTCCGCAAGATCCCCAATGGCGGCGCCGGCATCGAGCACAGGCCGGCCCTGGTGGCCACGAGCTTTGCCGACGAGCTTGGTCCCACCGACCTCTGCCGCCTCATGAGCGAGAACCCCGCCAAGGTCTTTGGCATGTGGCCGGCCAAGGGCAGGCTCGACGTGGGCGCCGACGCCGACATCTGCGTCTGGGACCCCAACGTAGAGTGGACCATCAGCGCCGCCACCCAGCACCAGAACGTGGACCACACCCCCTACGAGGGCTTTGCGTGCAAGGGCCGCGCCAAGCTGACCTTCGTGAACGGCGTCCTTGCCGCCCACGACGGCCAGCTCACCGGCGAGAAGCCCGGCCGCTACGTGAGCCGCTAGGGGAGCGCAGCGCCGGGTTGGCGCCTCTGCATGGCCGTACCGCGCTCGCGCGGTAACGCCTGACGCGGCAAGAGAAATATTTGTTATCATCATGAAACGCCCCGTCCGGGGCGAGGGATATGCCGCGCTATGCGGCAGAGAAGGAGAATCACATGGCAATCGAGGCTGTCGTCACCGAGAAGGCCCCCGCAGCGGTGGGCCCGTACTCCGCCGCCACCAAGGCCGGCAACTGCATCCACGTCTCCGGCCAGCTGCCGGTTGACCCGGCCACCGGCGAGTTCGCCGGCGAGGACATCGCCGCCCAGACCCGTCAGAGCCTCACCAACGTCAAGAACGTGCTCGAGGCCGCCGGCGCCACCATGGCCGACGTTGCCGAGACCACCGTCCTGCTCGACTCCATCGCCGACTTCGGCGCCATGAACGAGGTCTACGCCGAGTTCTTCGCCGCCCCGTACCCGGCCCGCGCCGCCTTTGAGGTGGCTGCCCTGCCCAAGGGCGCCAAGGTCGAGATCAAGGCCGTCGCCTACCTGTAAGACAGGTCAACACGCACTGGGAAGGCCGGGCCGCGCGTCCGGCCTTTTTTGTGTCTATGGGTTACCGCCGGGTGTGGTTTGCAGTGGTGGCGGCATGGCCAAAGGCTAGAGTTGGCGGCTGCAGCTTGGTGCCGCAAAGCGCAAACAGACGGGCCCTGAGTTTCGAGGCTACGGGTAGCGTTACCTGGTTTTATATGACGGCAGGGGACACGTATTGAATGCGCGGCAGAGAGCTCCAGACGTCGTACTCCGGCTCGCCTGCCGTCCCACTCGGCTTGGTCCTGATACCGTTCGCGGTAATTTCTGTTTTTCGGGCGAGAGCCGAGCTATCTGGGGTATTCTAATCAAGTGGCTTTTCGCCACTGCATCGTTCAGCGCGCAAGCGCACCAGCGTTGCCCCCGGAGGGGCAAACGAAAGAAAGGCACGTCATGGCTCAGGGTACTGTTAAGTGGTTCAATCCGGACAAGGGCTACGGCTTCATCTCTCGTGAGGACGGCGACGACCTGTTCGTCCACTACTCCGAGATTCAGATGGACGGCTTCAAGACCCTCGACGAGGGCCAGGCTGTCGAGTTTGACATCACCACTGGTCAGAACGGCAAGCTCCAGGCCTCCAACGTCCGTAAGAGCGCTTAATTAACCTCTTACATACGCTTGGAAGAGAGAAGGGCACCCACTCGGGTGTCCTTCTTTTTTATCGGCCGTATGCCCTGTTGTATGGGCTGCATGCCCTGGCGATGGCTGCGATTCCCATTCAGGCCATGGCCTGGTGGTGGCCGCGATTCCCCTTCAGGCAATTCGAGCGTTGCGTTGCGGAAGCCGTCCTGGCGGCTCGCGGCGCGTTCGCTTGGGCCAACATGCCGAGATAAGCGCAGGGCACGATGCCCAAGTGCGGGGACCACGTCTGCTCGAGCGAACGGGCCGAGATAAGCACGAGTCGCGATGTCTAAGTGCGAAGGCGCGTTAGCTCGAGCGGCGAAGCCTACATGACCCAAGCGCGGGGGCGCGTCGGCTCGGGCGGCAGGGCCTGCATGACCTAAGCGCAGGGGCCCCTAAGCTCGGGCGGTGGGGCCTACATGACCTTCGTCGCGAACTCGAGGTACTGGACGTTCTGGAGCTTCCTGCAGGCCTGCGAGGCCGCAAGGCCGGCCTCGGTGGTGGGTAGGTCGGCGAGCGGGGTCTCGCCCTCGTCGTCGCCGTCGCCGCCCGCAACACTGGCCTTCTCGCTCGGCGTCGCATCGGTGATGTCGTACCAGCTGCCGTCGTTGTCCTTGTAGGTGAACATGTTGATCATCGGCATGCTGATGCGTGCGCCGAGGGCTGCCTGCTGGAACTGGGTGAGCGGGGCCCCCACGTACTGCAGCGCCAGGGCGCCCAGGGTGCTGGACGAGGCGTCCTCCCAGCGCATCTCGCCCGAGCCCTCCACGTAGTAGTTGGTCCAGACGAGATAGTTGGTCTGGTAGGAGCGGGCGCCGTGGGTGATGCCGTCCTCGTTGGTAAAGAGCGCGTCGTTGACGTTCCCGGACATATTGGGCTGGTGGTCGCCAAAGAACACGAGCACCACGGGCCGGTTGAGGTTGCGCAGCTCGTTCATGAACCACTCGAGGTCGCGGTCGGAGGCGTTGATGCAGGAGAGATACTCGTTGAGCTCGTGGGTGAGCGACGTCTCGTCCGCATCGAAGTCGAACTTGTAGTCGAGCATCTCCTCGTCGGGGATGTTGTACTGGTCGTAGCCGCTGTGGTTCTGCATCGTGACGTCAAAGACGAACTGCGGCTGGTCGCTGCTGGCCAGCTGGTCGAGAATCTTTTGGTAGGTGGACGCATCGGTGCAGCCGCTGTGGTAGTTCGGCGCGTCCTCGAAGTCTTTGATGGACAGGAAGCGGTTGAAGCCAAAGCCGGCGTAGACCTCGTCGCGGTTCCAGTTGGTGGCCGCGTTGGGGTGGATGGCGGTGGTGCCGTAGCCAAGCTCGGAGAACTGTGCGGCGAGGTTGGCCACGTCGCTGAGGTCGTAGTAGGTGTAGGGGTAGTTGCCCGAGCCGATGAAGCCCAGGGAGTTGCCGGTCAGGAACTCAAACTCCGAGTTGCAGGTGCCTCCTCCGTAGGCGCTGACCTCGAGGCTGCCGCGCACGAGGGCGTCTGAGATGGAGTTGAAGTAGGCCGGCCCCGTGTAGTCCACGTCCAGGCCATTGAGCATCGAGAGGTCCGAGAAGGTCTCGTTCATCACGCAGACGACGCTGGGTTTGAGCTCGTTGAACTGGGCCTCGGCAGCGGCCCGCGACTCGCCTTGGCTTGCCTGCCAGATGCTTGCGAGCTCGCCTTCCGTCTCGGCGGCCCCCTCCTCGGTATAGCCCAGCGGGGTGCTGATCTGCATCTGCTGGAAGAGGTTGAGGAAGTGGGGCAAGAAGCCGCCCGCGGTGTAGCTGTTGATGGGCCACCAGATGTCGGTGTTGATCTCGAAGTCCTTGTTGAGGCTCACGGTGTAGAAGGCGTTTTGGATGCCGAGGAAGCAGGCGAGGGCGATGGCGAGGTTGGCCATGGGACGCACGAGCCAGGCGCGGCGCGGCGCCGTGGTGCAGGGGCGCATGAGGCAGCAGAAGATGAGGCCGATGGTAAGGGCGAGCGCCGCCCCAAGCATGGGCGTGGTGACGTTGTAGGTGTAGCTTCCGCTTACCTCGGCTGCGGTGCTGAGCGCCATGAGGTCGGCGGGCAGCAGCGCCGTCCCCTTGAACTCAATGACGAAGGCCTGGCCGATGCCGAGGGCAAAGCAGGCGAGGACGCCTGCGGCCACGAGCCATCCCGTTCGCTGCCCCAGGAAGAAGAGGAACGTGAGGATGCAGAAGATGACCACGACGTCGATGAGGAAGTAGGAGGTCGCGATGCTGGCGGCGTCTACGTTCCAGGGCGTCTCGATGGCCACCACGCCGCAGATGGTGCAGACGGCAAGCCCCACGAAGCTGCGCCAGGTCTCGGCGCAGAGGCCGCCCCAATGCGAGGTGGCGTCGCCGCGGGTCGTGAGCGCGTCTAGGGCGCCGAGTATCGGCTCTCGCAGCAGGGCAACGGCGAGGCCGATGCCGATGGCGCAGGCCAGCGGGGCGACGTCTTCGTTGGAACAGATGAGCATGCCATTGTAGGTGAGGATGTAGAGGCCCCAGCACAGGGCGACGAAGGGCAGCAGCCACAGCATCGTCCCGATGTGGCAGATGCCATCGGCAAGCCAGCCCAAGGCCTGTTCGGCGGAAGGCATGCGGAAGCTGCGTGCGCCGTCCGCGATGCGCTTGCCAAGGCCGCGGAGGCTCTTTGAGAGTCGCTCGCCGAGCGAGGGCTTGGAATCGCCATTGATGCCTTCGGAGGCGACTTGGTCTTCATCGCGGAGGTGGGACGGCGCGTGATCGGGCGTCGACGGCTCTTCGTCCGGGTGCTCGTCGCCTTCCGGCAGCGTACCGTCGTCCTGGGAGCTGGCCTCGGGGGTGCACCGATCTTCTTCGGTGGCGTCCTTCTCCTCGCCCCCGAATTCGTCCTCGAAGGCGTTGCCGGGAAGGGTCGGCCATTCGACGCCGTCATCGGGAATGAATGAGAAGTCGGCGTTATCGTTGCCGGCCTCGGACGCGCCCGGCGTCTCCAGCCGCTCGGGAATGTCGCTGTTCTGGATGGGGGAGTCCTCGGTCATCAATCCTCTTTGGGGTGCATAAAGCTTTGATACGGCAACCCTGCAACTTTACCGTTTCTTGACATAAGGAACAACAAAGGACGGCCACCCGAAGGCAGCCGTCCATGTTCTTACCATCAAGCTGTCATTACGCCTCGGTGATGGGCCCGACGCCGTAGCCCTCGTTGCGGACCACGCGGCGCAGCGCGTCGGCGTCGGCGGGCTGCTTGGTGCGCACGTGCGCGACGCCCTCCTCGAGGCTGACCTCGGCCATGGTGCCATCGAGCGCGTTGAAGGCGCCCGCGATGCGCTTGGCGCAGTTCTCGCAGCTCATCCCCTCGACCTTGACGTCGTAGGCATAGGCGTAGTGCGAACTGTCCTTGTCCTTTGGCCCGCGAGCACGAACGACATCGGCGCCCCCGCAGCAATCCCCCTTGCCACCTCGCGCGATATATCCGCGGATGATGACCACGGCCGCGACAACAACAACCGCAACGATGACAACATTAACGACCACAAAGACCACGCTCCCAGGCGCCAAGCAGTACACCAAATAGTTCGACAAGGCTTACTTCCAACAGTGTAGCGCCCTTATCACACCGCAGCGGTTGGTATTTGAGCTTTGTGGCCGATGGCCCATCGCGGCAATCAAGCAAGAGGCACTTTGAGGCCAAGTTGAATAGCAGCCGCTTGATCGCCCGAGCCCCGTCAGAAAGACCCCAGCGTCGACACCCGAAGGAAGCCTCGCCAAAGTGCGTGCGGCACTTCCAGCAAAGTTGTGCAAGGGAATCTAGACCCTGTCGCAGCAAACATTCCGCAGCCGCCTATGGAATGAGACCCTCTAGTGCAGGTGAGCGAGGACGTTTGCAAGGCAGGGTCTAGGTTCCCGCCGGGACACGTTAGCTATACGAGGACGTAAGCAGGCGAGGGATACCTACCGAGGGATTCGTAAGCCCATGCGAGGACGTTTGCAAGATAGGGTCTGGTCTCCCGGCGGGATCCGCAAATCTAGCTGCGGGTATAGGTGCAGAACTCGAAGGGAATGCCCTCGGGAGTGACAAGCGGGTTACCGTCCTCGTCACTGGTGACGCGGTTCTCAACGTGCCAGGAGCTGTCCTCGTCGAGGTTGGGGAAGAAGGTGTCGGCGGGGCGGACGCAGTGGTTCTTGGTTACCTCCGCGCGGCTGCAGAGCGGCAACAGGGCCGCGTAGACCTGGCCACCGCCGATGACCCAAGCCTCCTCGTCAGGTCCAATGGCTGCGAGGGCGTCCTCAAGCGAGTGGACGATTTCGGCGCCTTCGCGAACAAAGCCCAGGTCGCTGGTGATGACGATGTTGCGGCGGCCCTTGAGCGGACGGCCGCCGGGGAAGCTCTCGAGGGTCTTTCGGCCCATGATGACGGTGTGGCCCTTGGTGCAGGCGACGAAGTGGCGCATGTCGGCGCGGTTCTCCACCACCATGTCGCCCGCACGGCCGATGCCCCAATCGTCGCAGACGGCCACGATGGCACCAAGGTTAGGATAGGTCTGCGAAGATGCGGGCATGAGTGCTCCTAGCTGCAGTTTATTGAACGGTCAGAAAAGGCGGGCGAGCGGCTTCGGGGCAAGGTCCCTCATGCGGACGTGGCCGCGAGCGTGAGGCGCGGGCCACCCATGGCATCGCCCTGCCGAGCCCCTTCCAAGGCCCTTGAACCGTACGAACCCCTCGCGCTACACCGCGATGGGGATGTTCACGATCTTGTCGCCGTGCCTGTAGTCTTCCACGATGAGGTCGGCGGTGGTGAAGTCGTAGAAGTTGGTGACCTCGGGGTTGAGGCTCACCTTGGGCGCGTCGTACTGGGGACGGTTGATGAGCTCGCGGATGATGTCGACGTGGCGGTCGTAGATGTGGGCGTCGGCGATGACGTGCACGAGCTCGCCGGCGACCATGTTCACGCTCTGGGCCACCATCATGAGCAGGATGGCGTACTGGCAGACGTTCCAGTTGTTGGCGGCCAGGATGTCCTGGCTGCGCTGGTTGAGGATCATGTTGAGCGTGAGGCGGTCGTCATCCTTGCCCTGCGTGACGTTGTAGGTGACGCCGTAGGCGCAGGGATAGAGATGCATCTCGGAGAGGTCGGAGAACACGTAGGTGTTCGTCATGATGCGGCGGCTGAAGGGCGTGTGCGTAAGGTCAAAGAGCACGCGGTCCATCTGGTCAAAGTCGCCCTCGGGGTAGTGGCTCTTCTGGCCGATCTGGTAGCCGTAGGCCTTGCCGATCGAGCCGGTCTCGTCGGCCCACTCGTCCCAGATGTGGCTGTTGAGCTCGTTGATGTTGTTGGACTTCTTCTGGTAGATCCACAAGACCTCGTCCATGGCGCTCTTGAGGGCGGTGCGGCGCAGGGTGATGGCCGGGAACTCCTCGCGCAGGTCGTAGCGGTTCACCACGCCAAACTGCTTGATGGTGTAGGCCGGCGTGCCGTCCTCCCACACCGGGCGGACCTTCTGGCCCTCGGTGGTGGTGCCGTTGTCCAGGATGTCTTGGCACATGGAACAGAACAGCTCGTCTGCCTTGCTCATGGTGAGGTCCTTTCTATGGTCCTTGCGGTTTGGGGCGGGTACGGGAGGGGATTGCTCGTTCGGCCGGCTCGGGGCGCGTCGTCTAGCTCTGAACAAGCCTTCTACCAGCATTTATATACGGCTAGAAACGCGTGCGACTTGCCGCTGGTAGTCTGCCGACAACCTGCCTTTCCCGCATTACTTGTCGTTGGCCGAGCTCCAGAGGGCGTCGGAGAGGTCGATGGCGATGGAGGTGACGGCGCCCGCCTCGCTGTCGAGGTCGTTGAGCTCGCTTTCGGTGTGGCCGGAGGGCGAGGCCATGATGGCGACGATCTTGCCAAAGGCCTCCCAGCGCTTGGCGGCGCCTTCCTGCGCCTCCTTAAGCGAGTTGAGGATGTCCTCGGCGGAGGTGCCGCTGATGTCGGCCTCGGCCGGCAGCTCAATGGCGGCGAGGTCGGTCGCGGCCTGATCGCAGGCCTGCGCCGCCTGGGAAAGCTCATCTGAACGGGTCTCGTCGTCGGTGGCGGAGGCCGCGGCGCGCAGGTGGCTTATCACCTGCGTGGTGGCATCGTCGTCGGTCTTGGCAAAGTTCTGCACGTAGGCGGCCACGGCCTTTTGCGAGCCGGAGTAGTCGCTGGAGAAGACGTAGTCCGAGACCGACTTGTCGAAGCAGTACAGCTCGACGTCAAAGACGTTTTCGGTCGTGAGCTCGGTGTCGTCCGAGCTGCCGCCGAGCTTGTTGCGAAGATTCTCGAGCTCGTCCTTAAGGTCGTCCTCAAGATCGTCCGAGCTGCCGCTGTCGCCCGAGTCGTAGCTGCCGTAGCTGTCATCGAGCTCGGCAGCCAGCTCGCCGAACTTGGCGATGCCCGAGACGCAGGCCGTGCCGAGGGCCATCATGAGGCCGAGGACCACAAGGGTGATGACGATGGGCGCAGCTCCCGCCTGGTTGTCCTTTGACGTGGTGGCGCTGGCGCTTTCGGCAAACTTCTGCTTGCCCTCGCGTTCGGGCTTGTTGGTGGGTTCGCTCATGCCTCTCCTCTCGGCGCTGCGGCGGTGCTGCGGCTAGGCGCGTCGTTGCCGCTCGGCTGCGCCCCGTTGGCGTTTTGCCCGTGCCGGTGGTGCGTCCCTAGGCCATGTCGGCGAGGCGGCCGTGCTTCTCGTAGCGGGTGACGCGGCTGATCTTGTTCCCCTCGTCCACAAAGACCACGTGCGGGGCGTTTGCGGGGTCGTGGGCCTCTTCGGGGGTCATCTGGGCGTAGCACATAATGATGGCCTTGTCGCCGACGCTCACGAGCTGCGCCGCGGCCCCGTTGAGGCAGATGACGCCGCTGCCGGGCTCTCCGGCGATGACGTAGGTCTCCAGGCGGGTGCCTCGCTCGACGTCGGCCACCTGCACCTTTTCGTACTCGAGGATGCCGGCGGCGTCCATGAGGTCCTGGTCGATGGTGATCGAGCCCACGTAGTCCACCTCGGCCTGGGTGATAGTGGCGCGATGGATCTTGCCCTTGAGCATGTTGAGAACCATGTTGTGTTGCTCTCCAGAGAATCTTGGCTGTTCGTACTCCAAAATGGACAGGATAGCGCAGTCAACGTGGGCCAAGGCCCAGGTCTGCCACTCTCCATTGCCTCGGCATCCTGCGAACCTTAAGACTTTGCCTATTCGTAACCTCGTTGTGGAGCTTCGCCGCGTGTCTGCGAACTATTATTTATGCGTTGGACTTTTTGCCCCCGCACGAGCAAGGGAGACATATGGACCTCAAGAATCGCCTCATCCTCGAGGAGTACCGCAAGAGCCGCGAGGACTTCCTCGAGATCGAAAGGGTCGTGGCCGAGAAGCTCGACGCCATCGTCAAGGACACCGGCGTGCGCCTCTTCGCCACGCAGCACCGCGTCAAGGCCGAGGACAGCCTTGCCGGCAAGCTCATCCGCAACGACGGATGGTACAACAGCCTTGGTGACCTTACGGACATCCTGGGCGCCCGCGTCATCCTCTACTTCTCCGATGACATCGACAAGGTTGGCCGTGCGGTGGAGGAGGCCTTCGACATCGACTGGGAGAACTCCACCGACAAGCGAGAGATCATCGGCGCCGAGTCCTTCGGCTACCTGTCGCTGCACCGCATCTGCAGCCTGCCCGAGGGCTATCCGGAGAACCTGCGCAAGTGGCGCTTCGAGATTCAGATCCGCACCGCGCTGCAGCACGTCTGGAGCGACATCAACCACGACCTGGGCTACAAGAACGAGTTCGGCGTGCCCCGTGCCGTCACCCGCGCCTTCTCGCGCGTCTCGGCCCTGCTCGAGATTGCGGACAGCGAGTTCGTCCGCGCCCGTGACATGATGTACGACTACACCGAGGACGTCCGAGGCCGCATCATCGCAGGCCAGGCCGACGACGTGGCGCTCGACACCGTCTCGCTGAGGGAGTTCGTGCGCCGCAACTCCCAGATGCGCTCCTTCCTCGAGAAGATCGCCGACATCGCCGGCGCCGAGATTGAGGAGACCGACCCGGGCAACTACCTCGAGCAGCTCGAATGGCTCGGCATCAAGGACCTCGGCGGCATGCAGGAGCTGCTTGCCAACAACGAGCGCATGGCTGCCAAGTTCGTCGAGGCCACCCTCTCCGAGGCCGAGCTCGACGTGCTCTCGTCCTCTGCCGGGCTTCGTTACCTCTGCCGCGCCGAGCTGTGCCGCCGCGGCCTTCCCGAGGACAAGGTCGCCGAGTTTTTGGCCCTGTCGCTCAAGGACCCGGCCCGCGCCCAGCGTCGCGCCCGCTACCTCATCAGCTCCTACGCCAAGCTCGAGGCGGGGGAGGAGTAGCCTATGGCCAAGCCCACGGCAGAAAGCGAGCTCTACGTCCGCGCCCTGGCGTTTGCCACTGAAAAGCACGCCGGCCAGGTGCGCAAGGGTGGAGGCATGCCCTATATCGTCCATCCCGTGGTGGTGGCCGACATCGTGGCGCGCTGGGGCTATGGCCGCGACTACATCCTGGCAGCCTTCTTCCATGACCTGCTCGAGGACACCGATGCCACCGACGAGGAGATTCTCGAGCTCGGGGGCCCGGACGTGCTCGAGGCGGTCCACTGCCTCACCAAGCGCCCCGGCTACGTTATGGCCGAGTACGTAGAGGCGATTCGCAACAACGACATCGCACGCGTCGTGAAGGCGGCCGACCGCCTGCACAACCTGCGCTGCGCCGTGCTCACCAACGAGGACTTCAAGCGCCGCTACATCCTCGAGTCGCTCGACTGGTACATGGACTTCTCGCCCGAGATTCCGGTGGCCGTTCGCGACCTGGCCAAGACGCTCGAGGAGCCCATTGCCGAGCTCGACCTGGCCTACTCGCCGGTCGACCAGTGGAAGATGGGCTAGTCTTCCGTCGCACGGGGCCGGCGGGCCCGCCGCGCGCGGACAACAAGTACAATGGGCGCTTAGGCTTAGGCGCCTTGGACAGCAAGCAAGCGGGGGAGACCCCCGAAGAAAGGAAACAATCATGGCAGTCGAAATCAACACCACCCACGACGGCGACAAGACCTGCGTTGCCGTCTCCGGCAGGCTTGACACCACCGCCGCCCCCGACCTCGAGGCCGTCCTCGACGAGGTGCTCCCCGGTGCCAAGGACCTGACCTTTGACTTCGCCGGCCTCGAGTTCATCGCCTCCTCTGGCCTGCGCGCCGTCCTGCGTGCCCAGAAGGCCATGAACGAGCAGGGCAGCATGCGCATCGTCAACGTCTGCGACGCCGTGATGGAGGTCTTCGACATCACCGGTTTCATGGACTTCCTCGTCATCGAGTAGCACATGGAGACCAGCACCTGGGCGAGGGTCGCCGTCCTGACGGCCCTCGCCCCGCTCCTGTGTGCCGTCTTTGCCTCTCTGGAGAAGTCCGGGAAGCTTTCGCACTCGAGCTACATGCGCAACCAGGCCATCATTGGCGTGGGGTTTGGCATCATCGCCTGCATCTCCACCGAGTGCGGCGTGCCCATCGCGGAGGGCGCCATCGTCAACGCGCGTGACGCCGCCCCTATTTGCGCGGGCCTGTTCTTTGGCGCGCCGGCCGGCCTCATCGCCGGCGTCATCGGTGCGGCCGAGCGTTGGCTTTGCGTCTATTGGGGAGGCGCGGCCTACACGCGTGTCGCCTGCACCTTGGGCACCCTGCTTTCGGGCATCATCGCCGCCGTCATGCGCACCAAGCTGTTTGAGGACCGTCGTCCGCCCCTGGGCTATGTGGGTGCCATCGGCATTGCCTGCGAAGTCTTGCACATGCTGCTCGTGCTGCTCACCAACATGGATGACCTCGACGTCGCCTTCTACTTCGTTGAGCAGTGCTCGGCCCCCATGGTCGTCTCCGTCGGCGTCTCGGTCTTCTTTGGCTCCCTTGCCTGCGGCCACGTGCGCCAGGACGTCATCTGGGTGCGCCCGCCCTACCTCATCAATGACCTGGCACTTCGCCTGTTCGCCGTCATCGCGATGACCTTCTTGGCCGTGAGCGGCTTTACCTACCGCATAAACTATGACCTCACGCTCTCGCAGGCCGAGGAGCTGCTGAGCCTCAACATCACCGACATCACCGGCGTGGCCGACGGCGCCGGCTGGGGACAGATTCTGGGACGCGCGGCCAACTGGCGCATCGACAAGAGCGGCGGCGTCATCGTCACCGATGCGAGCGACCGCATTCTCACCGACGCGCACCACAACGAGAAGTTCGAGCCCGAGATCCTCGACAGCGAGGCGAGCTACGACGCCGGCAAGCTCGCCCGCGCATATGTCTTCGGGGAAGAGTGCTTCGTCATGAAGAGCACCGAGGACATCTCCAACGGCTCGGGACGCACCGCCATCGTCTTCGTGCCCGTCAGCGAGGTGAGCTTCTTTAGCACGGTGAGCATGTACCTCGTGGTGTTCATGGAGATCATCGTTCACTGCATGCTGTTCATCCTGCTCTACCGCCTTCTGAACCGTCGCGTGGTACGCCGCCTGGACGACGTCAACGACGGCCTCCGCGCCATTTCCGAGGGCGACCTCGACGTGAAGATTGACGTGCGCAGCCACCAGGAGTTCTCCGACCTCTCCGATGACATCAACCAGACGGTCACCTCGCTCAAGAACCTGACGGAGGAGGCTGAGCGCCGTATGGACGCTGAGCTTGCCATGGCCACCCAGATTCAGCATTCGGCCCTGCCCTCGGTCTTTCCGGCCTTCCCGGATCGCCGTGACTTCCACCTGTTCGCCTCCATGGACGCCGCCAAGGAGGTGGGCGGAGACTTCTACGATTTCTACCTGCTCAACTCCCGCACGCTCGTGGTGGTCATCGCCGACGTCTCGGGCAAGGGCGTTCCCGGCGCCATGTTCATGATGCGCGCCAAGACCCAGCTCAAGAGCCTGGTCGAGAGCGGTATGAGCGTGGAGGAGGCCTTTACGGCCGGCAACGACATGCTCTGCGAGGGCAATGAGGCCGGTATGTTCGTGACGGCGTGGATGGGCATGCTGGACGTCGGCACGGGCGTGCTCAGCTATGCCAACGCTGGCCACAACCCGCCCATCGTTCGACGTCGCGGCCAGAAGGCCGAGTACCTGCACGGCCGCGCCAACCTGTTCTTGGGCGGCATGGAGGGCATCAAGTACCAGCGCCAGACCATCCGTTTTGACATCGGCGACGAGCTGTTCCTCTACACCGACGGCGTCACCGAGGCCATCGCGGCCAACGAGTCCTTCTATGGCGAGGACCGACTGCTGGCCACCATCAACTCGAGCGACAGCACCGGCCCCAAGGGCGTGTGCGAGCGCGTCCGCGAGGACGTCCGCGCCTTCTCCGAGGGCGCCGAGCAGGCAGACGACATCACCATGCTCTGCGTGCGCCTCAATGCCCTCACCGAGGGTGACGTGCTCACCATCCAGCCCGACAACCACGGCCTTGAGGTCGCGAGCGACTTCCTCGAGAGGCGCCTGCGCCGAGCTGGCCTCGTGGGCAAGCCGGCCAACCGCGTGCGTGTGGTGGCAGACGAGATCGTCTCCAACATCATTCGCTACTCGCAGGCCACCCGTGCCGTCATCTCGTTTGAGCGCGCCGGCGGCGTCACCACGCTGATGTTCGTCGACAACGGCCTTGCGTTTGACCCAACCGCGGCCAACGACGCCGACACCTCGCTCTCTGCCGAGGAGCGCAAGATCGGCGGCCTGGGCATCCACATGGTGCGTCGCATGACCCGCTCCATGCACTACGATCGCGTCTGCGACGAGAACATCCTTACTGTGGAGTTCGCCCTGGACGAGTAACGACTGCGGCTACCGTAGCCCGCCTGCGCAGGGAGCCCGCACGCAAACGTAAGCCCCCGTGAGCCTCATCGCTTGCGGGGGCGTTTCTTTGTCTTGCGTCCGTGCTTGCGGGCCGCCTGAGCAGGCTGCCCGCACGCAAACGTCCTCGGGGGCGGGCGTCACTCAGTAAACGAGGCGCTTGGCCCTGTGGAATGTTTGCTTAGCGGGCACCCTGCTCCGGCGGCTGACGAGGTAGCCGGGCTCGTGCTCTGGGACTTCCTTTTGACATGCTTGATGGAGAAACGCCCTTGCGAGCCTTGGCGCTCACGGGGGCGTTTCTTTGTCTTGCGCTTGCGAACCGCCTGCGCAGCGTGCCCGCACGCAAACGTCCTCGGGGGCGGGCGTCACTCAGTAAACGAGGCGCTTGGCCCTGCGGAATGTTTGCTTAGCGGGCGCCCTGCTCCGGCGGCTAACGAGGTGGCCGGCATACAAACGTTCTTGCCTGCGCTTGCCAGAAGGGTGCCGCTCCATGTGTTCCCGTTAACGGCTACTGACAATTCCAAAATGGAATACATGCCGCCTTAACTGGAATTGATGCTTAGGTCTCCGCTTTTCTAGAATGTCCTCGACAAGACGAAAGGCGGTTTTCACACATGGTTATCGATGCAAATTCCTATTGGTTCGACGAGCAGATCTTCCATGACGAGGCGCTCTGCGAGCAGTTCTTGGCCGAGGTTCCGCGCGCCTATGACACGGAGGGGCGCCTGACCGTGAATCCCGCCGGCAAACGGCAGATCGTGATCGAGAAGCCTGCCGGCTCTGCGGGCCTCAACTATATCGAGGGCGACTACGCCCTCGAGAAGCGCCTGGCCGATATGGATGAGGCGGGGGTCGACAAGGCGATCCTCAAGCTTCCCGGTTGCCATGAGTGGATGTCGCTCGAGATGTGCCAGCGCTTCAATGACGGCATGGCGGCGGATGCCGCGGCCTCGAACGGCCGCCTGATCCCGCTCGTCGCCGTGCCGCCCTTTGGCACCGAGGCCAACCTTGCGGAGCTCGACCGCAGGCTCGACGAGGGCTTCGCGGGCGTGCAGCTCTGCGCCCACTACGGCAGGCGCTACCTCGACGACCCGATCTTCGCGAGCTTCTTCGAGCGCCTGAACGAGCGCGGCGTCACCGCCTACGTGCACCATGTGCCCGTGCCGGTCGAG
>CAVJWS010000032.1:0-19817 GCA_963653485.1 Prevotella sp. CAG:279 | reverse complement strand
GGCCCTCGACGTGACCATCCAGGCGCAGATCATCGAGCTCATGCAGGAGATGCAGGAGAAGAACGGCAACGCCATCATCATGATCACGCACGACCTGGGCGTCGTGGCCGACGTGGCCGACAAGATCATGGTCATGTACGCCGGCCGCCCGGTGGAGTTCGGCACCGCCGAGGAGATCTTCTACCACCCGGTGCACCCCTACACCTGGGGCCTCATGCGCTCCATCCCCGAGCAGGTCATCGACGAGAAGAAGCCGCTCACGCCCATCAAGGGCAACCCGCCCTCGCTGCTGCACATCCCGGTTGGCTGCAGCTTTGCCGCCCGTTGCCCCTACGCGACCGACCGTTGCCTGGCCGAGCGCCCCGAGACCCACACCTTCGAGAGTGGCCACTACGCGCGCTGCCACTTCTCCGCCGACGAGGAGTTCGTGCGCAAGAACGCGCCCACCAACTCCCGCACCAAGGGAGGCGAGCAGTAATGGCAGAGCCCCTGCTTCACGTCGAGAACCTCTGCAAGGAGTTCGCGGCGGATTCCAGCGTCTTCTCCAAGGAGAAGAAGAGCGTCAAGGCCGTGGACAACATCAGCTTTGACATCTACCCCGGCGAGACCTTTGGCCTGGTTGGCGAGTCGGGCTGCGGCAAGTCCACCACCGGCCGCACCATCATGCGCCTCACCAACCCCACGAGCGGCAAGGTCATCTTTGACGGCAAGGACGTCGCCACGATGAACAAGGCCGAGCTCAAGCACATGCGCCGCGACATGCAGTTCATCTTCCAGGATCCCTACGCGAGCCTGAACCCCCGCATGACCATCGGCGAGATCGTCTCCGAGCCCCTCGTCATCCACGGCGAGATGCCCAACAAGGAGGAGCGCCTCAACTACGTGCGTGAGCTGCTCGACATCGTGGGCCTCAACCCCGAGCACATCAGCCGCTACCCGCACGAGTTCTCCGGCGGCCAGCGCCAGCGCGTGGGCATCGCCCGCGCCTTCGCGCTCAAGCCCAAGCTGATCATCTGCGACGAGCCCGTCAGCGCCCTGGACGTGTCCATCCAGGCCCAGGTGCTGAACCTGCTCAAGGACCTGCAGAAGCAGTACGGCACGGCCTACCTCTTCATCGCCCACGACCTCTCCGTGGTCCAGCACATCTCCGACCGCGTGGCCGTGATGTACCTGGGCAACATGATGGAGGTCAGCGACTGGAAGACCCTCTACGCCGAGCCGCACCACCCCTACACGCAGTCCCTGCTCTCGGCCGTGCCCGTGCCCGACCCGGACGTGCAGCACAGCCGCAAGCGCATCATCCTGAAGGGCGATCCGCCTTCGCCCATCAACCCGCCCTCGGGCTGCCGCTTCCACACGCGATGCCCCATCGCCTGCGAGAAGTGCTCCCAGGAGCGTCCGGAGCTGCGCGAGGTCGCGCCCGGCCACTTCTGCGCCTGCCACTTCGCCGCAGACCACCCCATCAAGGGTTCCTCGATCGAGCTCTAGCCTGGGAAGGCTTGCAAGCCCGCGCCCCGTCGCATCTGCGGCGGGGCGTTTTTTGTGGCATGGGGCCTGCACCAGGCTTTTTGGGTTGCTGCGGGGTTTGCGGGTGAGGATGACGCGAGGTTGCGAGGACCTTTGGGAGAGGCGTTTGTACGGGTGTTGGGAGCTTGGGCTCCTGCGATGACGGCGCTGTTTTGGCTGCATAACCAAGCGGCCGTAGCTCGGTTTGACCATGCGCCATATTGCATGTGGCGGAAGCGGGTACCCTGAACAGGCATTTTTCGGCTTTCCAAAAAAGTTCAAATTTCTGCTTGCGCTAGGTGGGGGAGCCGTGTATATTAATTCCTGCGCACAAGCGCACTTCAAAAGTCGGAGTGGCGGAATTGGCAGACGCGCTAGCTTGAGGTGCTAGTGACTGACTAAAAGGTCGTGCGGGTTCAAGTCCCGCCTCCGACACCAGCAAATACACGGGCCTACGGGCCCGTTTTTGCTATCTAGGGACGCTACGCGGAGGTTGCGATGGCTTCGAACAAGGCGCTCGCTGTGGCAGATCACGTTGGTCGCGCGGCGGCCCCGGGCGTGCTTGCGGCGTTGCTTGCCCTCACGACCGACGCCGTCCTCGTCGTCGACGGCGCAGGCAAGGTCATCACCGCCAACTCGCAGTTCGAGTCCCTCACGGGCTTTGCGTCTACCGAACTTGCCGGCAAGGACGTCAACGACCTTCTGCGTAGCACCTCGCAGCAGGCTCCCAAGGCCCCGCGCGGCATGGTCGTCCTGCCGCTTGCGCCGGACGCCTCCCTCGAGAGCCTGTCCTTGCGCCTGGCGGCGGGAGGGGCAGCCACCGTGGCGGCGCGTTGCGACCGCGTGAGCGGCCCCGGCGACACCTTCGTCATCGTCATGCGCCCGGCAGATGCCGCCGTGGCGGCCGAGCGGGAGCATGACCGCCTCCTCAGCGAGCTCTCGCTTGCCAACAGGCGCCTGTCCGGCACCCTCAAGATCGTCCTCGACACCATCGACGCCCAGGACGTCGAGACGCTCTTCAGCGAGGTCCTCGAGCAGATGAGCGAGACGATGGAGGCTACGGGCGCCCTGCTCTTCTTGGCCGAGACCACGGGCTATCGCCAGCTGGCCCAGACCAAGTCCCTAAAGAACAAGCGGACCCCGCAGTTCATGGCCTATGGCGAGGGCCTGGAGACCATCGTCACCCGTGCCGGCAGCGCCATGCGCCTTCGCCTGCTGCCGCCCAGCGAGCGCAGCCTGCGTTCCGGCGCGCTCACCTCGCGCGAGCTTCTGGACGAGGAGTCGGGCGAGAAGCGCCGTATCCCTGCGCGCCAGACGCCGCCCTTCACGAGCCTCATCTGCGTGCCCGTCTGGTTTGGCGGCCACGTCATCGCCATCATCGAGGTGGGCTGGTCGGAGGCCCACGCCACGCGCCGTGACGACGCGCGCCTGCTGGATTCGGTCGCCCAGTACCTCTCCGTGGAGTTTGCCGCCGCGCTCTCCACCATGCGCGCCCAGCGCGCCCAGCGCCTCGACGCTGCCGCCACGCGCATCCACGAGCTCGTGGAGGACGGCGCGGATGACGCCGAGCGCGTGCAGCAAGGCTTTGTGGAGGCCCTTGAGGAGGAGCTCCAGGTGCGTCTGGCGCCCATCCAGTCCGGCAGCCTCTCAGAGAGCTGCCTGGTACGCCTGCCCGTCACGGGCGACGTGGAGCTTCCGTACTCGGTGGACGAGCTCGTGGAGGGCCGCGTTGACGCCGGCATCGCCGTGGTGAGCGCCCCCAAGGGGTCGCGCCTTGCCGCGTGGCTTGCCGGGGTGGGCTCCACAGCCTCGGGCGTCCTTCTCGACCTGGGTGAGATCTCTGGCGTGCGCCGTTCGTTCATCGTGCTGCGCTCGGCCGACCAGGAGCCCATCGACGAGGCTGAGCTCGACTTTTTGCGCCGCGTGGCCATCGACGTGCGCCAGGAGGCCGAGGAGGGGGAGCGGCGCAACAAGGACACACGCATCGCCCAGGCCCTGCAGAGCGGCATGAAGAGCGAGTTGCAGCAGGTGGAGGGCATCACGGCCCACGGCCTGTACTCCTCGGCAACCGCGGCGGCACTCGTGGGCGGCGACTTCTACGACCTCATCCGCCTGCCCAACCGCCGTGCCTGCGTCATCTTGGGCGACGTCTCGGGCAAGGGCGTGGAGGCCGCCAGCGTCTCGGCCGCCGTGCGCACCGCGCTTGGCGCCTATGCCTGGGAGGGCCAGCCGCCGGCGCGCATGGTGCGCCTGCTGAACGACTTTTTGCTGGGCTTCTCGCGGCTCGAGACCTTCGCCACGCTGTTCGTGGGCGTGGTTGACCTGCGCAAGGCAACCCTCACGTACTGCTCGGCCGGACATCCGCCTGCGATTTTCTTGCATGCGCAGACCGGCGAAATGGAGACGCTCGACGAACAAAGCGGCGTGGTGGGGGCCTTCCGCGGCATGACCTACCATGACGGCCACGTGAAGCTCGAGGCCAAAGACCGCATCCTGCTCTACACCGACGGCGTCACCGAGGCGAGAAACCCCGCCGGTGCCTTCTTTGGCGAGCAGGGCCTGCGCGACGCCGTGATGGAGGAGGCCGCCGGCGACTACGACAGCCTGCTCGACCGCCTGCTCGCGCGGCTCGACGCCTTCACCGAGCGCAGCTTGGACGACGACGTCGCCATGGTGACCCTGCGCTTTGACGAGCTGGGCGGCTCTCGCCCGCACAAGGGGTAGGGGAGCTGCGGGCGGCTGTTGCGTGTCGCGCGCGGCGTTGGAGCGAGCTCTCCTCGCCTAGGACGGCGCCTTGCCGTGTGACGGCGCCTTGCAACGTGCGTGAGACGATGGCCGTTGGCCGTTCGCACGGCATGCTCGCGTATCTGCGGCCTAGTCCGCCCGCCGCTCCGCGCAATGACGGCCGTGCGTCCCCTCGCTTGCGGATTGCATTGCAACGGCGCGTATATGCCGAGCGTGGGTGGGCAGAATGCAACCATGACTGCCACGAGCGACATACTGCTTTTGCCCATCGAGGGCGACCTGGACGTCTCCTCGGTCCCGAGGGTGCGAAGCTACCTCCAGCGAAGCATCAATGACGGCTGCCGCCGCGTCATCCTCAACCTCGCCGATACGAGCTATGTCGACAGCCTGGGCATGGGGCTCATCCTCACCTCGGCGCGCCGCCTGAACGAGAGGGGCGGCCTTCTGTCGCTCGTCAACGTCAACGACGCGGTCTATCGTTCGCTCGAGATTTGCCGCCTGGTCGATTTCATCCCCGTGGCCGGCAATGCCCCCAAGCCGCCCATCCCCGAGCTTGACCCATCGGTGCGCCCGCTGTGGCACGGTACCATGAGCGTCGACGCAAGCCACCTCGCCGCTGCCCGCAAGCGCATGGAGCAGCTGCTCAACAGAACCGAGCTTACCCCCGACGAGGTGTTTGACCTTACGCTGGCAGGAGGGGAGGCCCTGGGCAACGCGGTTGACCACACTGGGGCCGAGGGCGTGCTTTTGAGCGTCTGGGTCTACCCCGACCGCGCGGTGGTCGAGGTCACCGACTGTGGCGCAGGCTTTGAGCTGGCGGCTGACGAGGAGCCGCCCGAGGGCGAGGAGTCCGAGGCATGCGAGCGCGGCCGCGGCATCAAGCTCATGCGCATGCTCGCCGATTCGGTCGAGATAAACCGCAAGCCTTCGGGACAGGGGACCGTGGTGCGCCTCGTGAAGCTCTTCACCCCCATGGCCGGCGTGAGCGCCTAGGGCCTTGCGAGCCACGCTTTTGAGCCCCTATGGAGAGGCACACGCCGAGATTTGCGATATCGCCGCAGGTCAGAAGCGAATTTCAAAAAGTTTTGAATTCTTGCTTGCATGGGGACGCCGTTTTCCGTATAGTACTTTCTCGCACGCGGACATGGCTCAGTTGGTAGAGCACCACCTTGCCAAGGTGGGGGTCGCGGGTTCGAGCCCCGTTGTCCGCTCCAGATTTTCAAAGCCCACTCTCGGGTGGGCTTTTTTGATAAATGGCGAGATGGCCAAGTGGTAAGGCAGGGGCCTGCAAAGCCCTCACCACCGGTTCGAATCCGGTTCTCGCCTCCATATTCGCGGACATGGCTCAGTTGGTAGAGCACCACCTTGCCAAGGTGGGGGTCGCGGGTTCGAACCCCGTTGTCCGCTCCATGAGATTGAGGGCCGGCCAAGGCGGCCGGCCTTTTTTCTGTGGCGACGTGGCCAAGTGGTAAGGCATGGGCCTGCAAAGCCCCTACCCCCAGTTCGAATCTGGGCGTCGCCTCCATAAGAGTACGGCGGCTCGGGTAATACCGAGCCGCTTACTGACGCGGACATGGCTCAGTTGGTAGAGCACCACCTTGCCAAGGTGGGGGTCGCGGGTTCGAACCCCGTTGTCCGCTCCATGAGAATGAGGGGCCGGCCAAGCGCCGGCCCTTTTTCGTTACCGGACGTGCGTTCTGGGTACCATAGCCTCGTGCCCGCATACGCGGTATGCCCCTTGTCTCTGGAGCCGTCTTGGTAACCATCCTGCTCATCGTCCTTGCGCTGGCGCTCGCCTATGTCGTGGCGGGCTACGTTGCGCGTGCGGTGGGCTATCGCAGGGCGCGGGGCCGCAGCTTCCGCAAGCTTGCCCATCGCGGCGTCTCCGAGGAGCTTGCGAGCTCCGCCGACGCCGTCATCATCGACCGCCAACGGCGACGAAGTGCCAAGCGCCACCATGACCCGGCCTACGCCAACCTCAAGACCCAGCCCAAGCCGCGGCTTTCGTCTGAGCAGGTGGCGGCCCTCAAGGACGCGCGCCTCAAAGTCCGCGACGAATGGCTCGAGCACGCCCATCCGGGCCTGTACCACTACACCATCATCTTCATGGTGGCCAGCGTTGCCGGCCTTGTCCTCGAGATGGCGTGGATGTTCGTCTCCTCCGGCAGGACGGAGCTGCGCGTGGGCCTTGTCTGGGGGCCCTTCTCGCCCATCTATGGGTTTGGCGCCTGCCTGCTCACCATGGTGCTGTGGCGCTTCCGCTCCGCCTCGAACACCCATGTCTTCGTGGTCTCGGCGCTCCTCGGCGGAGGGCTTGAGCAGACCACGGGCATGCTCATGGAAGACCTCTTCCACGCGCAGTCGTGGACCTACCTTGGCCTGCCGGACGCCATCACCCAGTGGATCGCCTGGCGTTTCATCTTTGCCTGGGGCGTTCTGGGGCTCGTGTGGTGCCGTGTGGTCATGCCCGAGGTCATCTATCGCATAGGGGAGCCCACGAGCCGGGCACAGGTGGTCGTCGTGGCGCTGCTCACGGCGTTTCTCGTGCTGGACATGCTGGCAACGGTGTTCTGCTTCTATCGAAAGGCGGCCCGCGACGCCGGCGTCCCGGCAAGCAACGCGATCGAGGGCTATGTGGACGAGCGCTTCAACGACGACTTCATCGCCGGCCGCTTCCAGAACCTCGTGGTGGGGGCAGACCTGGAGCCGAACAAGTAGGGGAGCGCCACGCACGGCTTGATGTGGCACGGCGGGGCGTCGCTGAGTTTGGAAGAGGGCATGGGCGGCGCAGACGTGATAAGCGGAGCCGCCGTCGCTGCTGAGTAGGCCGTGGCCGCACGTGGGCGTCCCACATGCCCCTGCCGCCCGCTCGAGCCTTTCAGCCTCCCTTGGCGCTTTGGGCGGCGCGTGACGCCGCCCCACACCCTTGCATGCAATGCGGCAAAATGGGTAGACAGACGATAGGGTGCGCGCTATGCTGCGCATCCTCGGCTTGCGCGGCAAGGGGCTGCGCTGGCGGGTACGTCCAACGGCGCGCCGGGCCATCCGGCGCCTGGAGATAGGAAAGAACATGAACCAGAACCAGTGGCAGGGCAACGGCGTGGAGCCCTACTCTCCCTTTGAGGCACAGCAGACCAAGAAGCCCGCGCGCGAGCTTTCCCTGCGCTCCTACGGCCTGGCGCTCACGGGCCTCGTGCTTGCGGGCTTTGTCGTGATGGGCGTCTGCGCAACCCTCTTCACGAGCCCGTCCTTCCTCTTTACGGTCATGGACCACTACCTCGGCATCGCGATTGGCAGCGCCGTGCTGTCCATCGCCGGCATCATCATGATGTCGGTCGCTCGCAAGAACGAGTCCGTGGGCCTGTCTTTGGCGGGCTATGCGGTGTTCGTGCTGAGCTTTGGCTTTACGGCGTCCTCCATCGCGCTGGTGTACACCTCGCAGAGCATCTCCACCGCCTTCTTGGCCACGGCTGGCATCACGGCGGTCTTCGCCTGCCTGGGCATTGCCTTCCCCAACTTCTTCGCCAAGATCCAGAGCATCCTGTTTGGCGGCCTGCTCGCCGTGTTGCTCGTCTCTGTGGTGATGTCCTTTATGGGCGTCTACACCACGGCCATTGACTACGTGGTCATCGCCATCTTCTGCGGCTTCATCGGCTGGGACTTCTACAAGGCCATGTCTGACGAGCCCACCCTGGTCAACGCCGTCTACAACGCCTCGCAGCTGTTCCTGGACATCATCAACGTCTTCGTGCGCGTCCTTTCGATCGTTGGCCGTCGCAACGATTAGACAACCTGTCGCCGCTGCGGGCAGCTCGCGTTGACGCCGGGAGGCATCGTTGCTTGCGACCAGGTGGTCGCTGCGGTCGGTCTGTATGGGGCTGGCGTAGAGCGACCGTATTGGCGTCGGGAAGCATCGTTGCTTGCCACTGGGTAGCCGTTGCGGTCGGCCTGCGTGGGGGCCGGCATGGGACGGCCTGCATTGACGCCGAGAAACGCCTCTGCCCGTGGCCTGGTTGCCAGCGCAGGGCTTCGGCCGGCCCCGTGACCTAGATATCATTGCGTTTGAAAAAGCGCCCGAGCTCTCCAGTTGAGCTCGGGCGCCTTGCGTTTCAGGTCCGCTCTCGTTTGCGCGGTGGTTATCGGCAACCTGCGGGCGCGCCCAGCATCGCCGCCGGCAGGATGGAGATTGGCCGCGCGCCTGGCGGCAGGGTCGGCTCTGCCCTCAACGGCGAGCCCCTCTCCACCAAGCGCTAGGCAATGCCCATGCCGGGGAGGCCCCTACCACCTGGAGCGGTAGTCGGAGGGGAAGTGGATGTCGGCCTGGTGACGAATCTCGTCCATGACGGCCAGCGAGTTGAAGGTCACGAAGTCATAGCTCTGCAGCGCCCCGCGCACCGCGATGCCCTCGCCCCACAGTGTGTCGAGGTTCTCCCAGCGCGTAAGCGCGAGGAAGTCGCGCAGCTCGTAGACCATGTTGTTGCGGCACGGCTCGATGGGAAGCTCACGTGTGGTGGCGCCGACATTGGTGGTGGCGGTGCTGGCCGCGCCGCGGACCGCCTTGCCGCGCACCATGACGCTCACGTGCTGCGGCGTGGACATGGCGTCGATGGTGATGGTGCCGTTCTCGCCCTCGATCTGGGAGGGGAGCAGGTCGGTGCTGATCTTGGAGTAGGCGAGCTCAACCACGAGGCCGGGGGTGTCGGACTCCTTGCCGTAGGTGCACAGCACCGAGCCTGCGCCGTCGATGATGCCGTTGGTTGAGGCGGTGCGCGCGTCGGAGATGAGCGTGGGGGCGGACACGATGCGGCTCGGGCGGCCGAACAGGGCAATCATGGGCTCGACGGTGTAGACGCCGATGTCCATGAGGGCGCCGGAGGCCATCTTCGCGTCGAAGATGTTGGTGTGGCGCCCAGCCTTCACGTCGTCATAGCGCGAGGAGTACTTGCCAAAGCGGAAGGTGGCGCGGCGCAGGGTGCCAATCTCGGGCAGGGCATTGAAGATCTGGGCCCAGGCCGGGTCGTGGACGGGGCGCATGGCCTCGAGCGCGATGACGTGGTGGAGCTCGGCGGCGGCGTAGAGCGACTGCGCCTCGAAGCGGTTGGAGCAAGCGGGCTTCTCGATCAGCACGTGCTTGTCGGCGCGGATGCAGGCAAGCGCCTGCTCGTAGTGCAGGGCATTGGGCGAGGCGATGTAGACGGCGTCCACCTCGTCGCAGTTCACAAGCTGCTCAAAGGACGAGAAGGGATGCGTGCCGCCGTGCCTCTCGGTGAAGTCGCTGGCGTTGAGGGGGTTGCGCGAGTAGGTGCCGACGTAGGTGATGCCCTCTACCTGCTTTGCCGCATCGATGAGGTCGTCGCTGATGATGCTGGTGCCGATGGTGGCAAGACGCAGGGTGTCTGACATGGAAGCTCCTTCATGAGTACGTACGCTATGCACGATTCTATGCATGGGCGGGACCTGCGCGCCCGGCGTATTTGCGAGCGGCAACGAAAAAAGGCCCGGGACGAATCCCGGGCCCTGCAAGTCAGATGGAGCCAGCTACCAGACTTGAACTGGTGACCCCCGCTTTACGAGAGCGGTGCTCTACCAACTGAGCTAAGCTGGCGACTCCATGTGGTGCCGGACGCAAGCGCCCAACAGCAAGCAGTTACTATACCGGAACCCCGCTTATCCGCGCAAGCCCATTTCGAGAATTTCCTACGTGCCCAATGCGGGAGCGACATGGGCCTCGCCTTGCGAACCCATCCGAACGCTCCCGACTTAGCCGAACGGGCGCGGCAAGAGGCCGGTTCGTCTTGGCACGGCCCTCCTCGCGGGCCTGTCTGATGACGTTGGCCATCCGAACGCCTCACGCTCAACCGAACCGCGTCGCCCTAATTTAACGTCACGCTTCTCACGAATGCGTGCAGTTAAATCGAGGTTGCCGCCCGTCCCCAAAACGCCTGACGGGCATGGCCGGCCAAGCGCCTTTGCTAGAATGGGCAGCCGTGTGAAACCTCGAGCATGGGAGATGCGAATGGCGCGCCCGGAAGTGATTGATTGCGTCCTGTTTGACTGCGACGGCGTCCTCGTGGACTCCGAGCCCGTCTCTGCCCGTCGCCTCGTGAAGGTGTTCGCGGCGCTCGGCGTGCCGGCCACCTTTGAGGACGCCATGACCCTGTGCGGCGCCGATGGCACCAAGGAGACCCCGCTCGTGGCCGCCAAGTACGGCATGACCCTCACCAACGACGAGCTCAACGCCAAGCAGGACGAGATGCGCGAGGAGGGCCTGCTGCCGCCCACCATCTACCTCAACGACGACCTGCAGCTCATTGACGGCATTCGCGAGCTGCTCGTCCACCTGCGCGCATGCGGCGTTCGCACGGGCCTCGTCTCCACCACGCGCTCCGCGCACATCCTCACCCTGCTCAACCGCTTTGGCCTCACGGGCCTGTTCGACGCCATCGTCTGCGGCGACATGGTGAGCAAGCGCAAGCCAAACCCCGAGCCCTACCGCACGGCCATGGGGTTCCTTGGCGTGGAGCCGGCCCATGTCGTTGTGGTGGAGGATTCGCCCACCGGCATCTCGGCGGGCGTGGCGGCCGGCGCCTACGTGCTTGGCTTCACGGGCTCGAGCGTGGTGCAGGACGTGAGCGCGGCGGCCGAGGAGCTGCCGAGCTTTGCGGACTTTGACCTGGTGTAGCGCATGGGGCAGAAGGAGTCCGCGCGTCTGCTCGACGCCGAATGGTTCAACAAGCTGCTGATCGTGGCCTGCGCGCTCGCGTGGGGCTTCTCGTTCTTCGTCATGAAGGACGTGACGGCGCTGTTCCCGGTGTTCTGGCTGTTGCTCGTGCGCTTTGGCGTGGCGAGCGTGCTCATGTTTTTCGCCTTCCGCAAGAAGATCCTTGCCAACCTCACGCGGCCGGTCATGAAGACGGGCGTGGTGCTCGGCGTGTTCTACGGGCTCGCCTACGTGCTGCAGACCTTTGGCATCGTCTACACCACGCCGGGCAAGAACGCCTTCCTCACCGGCGTCTACTGCGTGCTCGTGCCCTTCTGTGCCTGGGCGATGGGCCGCGGCAAGCCCAGGCGCACGAGCGTCATGGCGGCGCTGGTGAGCCTCGTGGGCGCGGGCCTCGTGGTGCTCGACAACGGCCTGCCGCTCAACCTCGGCGACGCCCTCACGCTGGGCTGCGCCGTCTTCTACGCGCTCGAGATGGTCGTGGTCTCGGACGAGGGCCGCGGCAAGGACGTCTGGGCGCTCACCTTCTGGCAGTTCCTCACCATCACGGCCATCGTGGGCGCGGGCTCGCTGTTGCTGGAGGAGCCGCCGGCGCTTACGCTCTTCACGCCCGGCAACGTCGCCGCGTTGCTGTTCTTGGCCATCATCTGCTCGTTCGCGACGCTCGCGGTGCTCAACTACGCGCTCACCAAGGTTGACCCGGCGGCCGGCTCGCTGCTCTCCTCGCTCGAGAGCCCGAGCGGCGTGGCCTTCTCCGTGGCCTTTGGCTACGAGGCCCTCACGCCCAAGCTGCTCGTCGGCTTCGTGCTCATCTTCATCGGCATCGTCTTCTCCGAGGTCGGCGACAGGCTCATCGAGCTGCTGCCGAAGCGGGGGTAGGGGAGCGCCGGCCTGCACGCTCCCGTTGCAGACGGATTGGGCGCGACGCAGCCGATTCTTACGAAAACGGACCCGTGGCCACGATGGTCACGGGTCCGTTGTTTGTTTGGGCTCCGTCTAGGCGGCTGCATTGAAAGAGGGGCGCCTAGCTGGCTTTTATTGCTTCCGCAGAGGCTCGGTAGCTCCTACGCCAGGCTGCGGGCGAGCTCGAGGAGCTCCTCGACGTGGGCGGCCTCGGTGGCCCAGGAGCAGACGAAGCGGATGACCTTGCGGCCGTCGTCGAGGACGTAGAAGGTCTCGCAGCCCACGGCCTTCTCGAGCGCCTCTGCCTGCGCCGGCGTGGCGCTGACGAAGACCTGGTTGCTCGCCGAGTTGCCGTAGAGCTCAAAGCCGGCCGCCACCAGGCCCTCGCGCAGGCGTGTGGCGCACTCGTTGGCGTGGCGGGCGAGCTTCCAGTAGAGCTCCTCGCCGCCGTCCTCGGGCGTGGCGAAGGCCGCCTCGAACTGGGCGCCGAGCAAAAAGCCCTTGGCCAGAAGGCCGCCGCGCTCCTTCTGCAAAAAGCCAAAGGCCTCGCGCAGACGCTCGGCGTGTGCGCTGTGCCCGCAGATGACGATGGCCTCGCCCATGAGCATGCCGTTCTTGGTGCCGCCGATGTAGAAGGCGTCCACGAGGCTGGCGATGTGGGCGAGCGTGAGGTCGTTGCCGGGGGCGGTGAGGGCGCTGCCCAGGCGGGCGCCGTCCAGGAAGATGCCGAGCCCGTGGCCGCGCGCCCAGTCGCAGATGGCGTCGAAGGCCTCGCGGCTCCACACGCCGCCGAGCTCGGTGGTGTTGGTGATGTAGATGGCCGCCGGGCGCGTCATGTGGCGGCCGGTGCCCATCTGGAACTGGTAGACCTTCTCGGCCGCGGAGGGCGAGAGGAAGCCGTCGGCGTCTGCGGTGGGAAGGCTCGTGCGGCCGGTGGCGGCCAGCGCGCCGGTCTCGTGCACGACGATGTGGGCGTCAGGCGTGCAGATGGCGCCTTCCCAGTCGCGCAGCATGCCGTTGAGGCAGATGACGTTGGCGCTCGTGCCGCCGATGCAGAACTCAACCATGGCGTCAGGCTGGTTGCAGGCCT
Organism: Prevotella sp. CAG:279; assembly: GCA_963653485.1. GTDB lineage: Bacteria > Actinomycetota > Coriobacteriia > Coriobacteriales > Atopobiaceae > Parolsenella. The sequence goes on along the minus strand of CAVJWS010000032.1, from coordinate 6,852 downwards.
GGCGGATGAGCTCGCGGGCGCGCTCGCAGTGGGCGTCGCCCTCGGTGTACCCGACGTTCTGCTCGCCGCAGACGGCGGCGACGGCGGACAGGATCTCGGGCGCGGCGCCCTCGGAATAGTCGTTGCGGAACAGGTGCATGCGCGTCTCCTTGCTACGTGGCCCGCGGGCCTCATCCAACGGGGGCCATGATACCGCGGGCGCGCTATACTACACCGGTTGAACCGCGTGGAAAGGACGCCTGATGGCGAACAAGGCAGAGGGAACCGAGGACCTGTTTGGCGCGCGCATGCGTGCCTGGGAGCGCATGCAGGCCGTGGCGCGCGAGGCCTTCGCGCCCTATGGCTTCGACGCGATCGAGACGCCGGCGATGGAGCAGGTCTCGACCTTCGTCCACGGCATCGGCGAGTCCACCGACGTCGTGCGCAAGGAGATGTTCCGCGTCTTCTCCGGCGCCCTGCTCGAGCGCATCTTCGAGGCGGGCGGCGAGGGTGGCCTCAAGCCCAAGCAGCGCCTTGCCATGCGCCCCGAGGGCACGGCCGGCGTGGTGCGCGCCGCCGTCGAGAACAACTTCGTGCCGCAGGGCGGCGCCCCGGTGAAGCTGTGGTACGCCGAGCCGATGTTCCGCGGCGAGCGCCCGCAGAAGGGCCGCCTGCGCCAGTTCCACCAGGTGGGCCTGGAGTGGCTGGGAGCCCCGGACGCCGCGGCCGACGCCGAGTGCATCATCATCCTCATGGACTTCTACCGCGCCCTCGGCATCGAGGCGGCGCACCTGCACCTCGCCATCAACTCCATGGGCGACGCCAACTGCCGCCCGGCCTACCGCCAGAAGGTCCGCGAGTTCATCCTCTCCCACGCCGACGAGATGTGCGACGAGTGCCGCGAGCGCGCCGAGATCAACCCGCTGCGCGCCTTTGACTGCAAGAACGCCCACTGCCACGAGGTCATGGCGGACGCACCGCTGGCCAACGACAACCTGTGCGAGGACTGCGCCGCCCACTACGAGCAGGTGAAGCGCTACCTCGACGAGGCGGGCATCTCCTACGAGGAGGACCCGACGCTCGTGCGCGGCCTGGACTACTACACCCGCACCGTCTTTGAGGTCGACTACACGCCCGACCCGGCCATCGGCGCCATCGGCGGCGGCGGCCGCTACGACGGCCTGATGGAGCTCGAGGGCGGCAAGCCCACGCCGGGCATCGGCTTTGCCGTGGGCTTTGAGCGCGTCATGCTCGCGCTCGAGGCCGAGGGCGTGGACCTGGGCGGCGAGCAGCCGGGCTGCGTCTACGTCGCCGGCACCGAGGCCGAGCTGCGCCCGGCGGTCTTCTCGGCCACGCTGGCCCTGCGCCGCGCGGGCATCCGCACCGAGGCCGACTACCAGGGCCGCAGCCTCAAGGCCCAGTTCAAGCAGGCCGACAAGCACGGAGCCACCCTCTGCGTGGTCATCGGCCCCGACGAGGTGGCGGCCGGCACGGCCACCATCCGCGACATGGCCAGCCACGAGCAGGTGAGCGTGCCCATGGCCGAGCTTGCGGCCGCCGTGGCCGAGCGCCTCTAGGCTTGTCTGGTGGCAAGTCGCCGCAACACGTCCGCGCCCGCTCGCGCGGTCGATGACGTTGCCGTCTCCGACGCCGCAGCTGGGCGCAAGTCCCCGGCCGCGGCGTCGGCTTGTGCGGGTGCGGGCATGCGCTCCTTGTCCTCTGACGCCGCCAGCAGGAAGGGCCGAGGAGCCGCTTTGAGCCCAAGCGGCACCGACGCCGACGGCGTTTCCGACCCGTCCGTCCTTTACGAAGACGAGTGGCTGCTGGCCGCGGACAAGCCTGCCGGCATCATCGTGCACGGTGACGGAACGGGCGCGGCCACCCTCACTGACCTCGTGCGCGAACGCCTGCTGGCCGAGGGGGAGGAGGACGCCGCCCGTGAGCTGCAGGCGGTGCAGCGGCTCGACCGCGAGACCTCCGGCGTGCTGCTCTTCTCCAAGAGCAAGGAGGTGCAGCCCAAGCTCGACGTCCTGGTGGCCGAGCACACCGGCATCTCCAAGCGCTACCTCGCCATCGTGCGCGGGGCCTTCCCACAAGGGGAGACCCTCATTGAGCTGCCCCTTGCGAGGGACCGTCATGACGCGCGCCGCATGCGCGCTGACAAGGCGGGCAAGCCGTCGGCCACCCGTGTGCGCCTGCTTGCCATGACGGGCGCCCGCGCCAAGCGCCTCTCGCTGGTGGAATGCATGCTGCTCACGGGCCGCAAGCACCAGATTCGCGTCCACCTCGCAAGCCAGGGCTTTCCCATTGTGGGAGACGCCCTCTACGGCGTCCCGGCCGACCGCTCGGGCAAGGGCGAGCTTATGCTGCACGCCATAAGCGAGCAGCTCGTCCACCCTGTCACCGGCGAGGGCCTCTACATCGCCTCTCCCTATCCGCCGCGCTTCGCCAAACTCTTTACGCGGGAGGACTAGGGCGTTTTCGTGCGCCTTGGAGGAACCTCATGTCGGTTCGCCGAGTTTTTTGGCGATTTATGCTGCACGGGGAGAGTAGTCCCTCCATTTTGTGTTTGCAAAAGACCTGGTATACGAGTTGGCCATTTTTCGGCTAGTCGCTCGTTTGCCACAAATCGCCTAAAAACTAGTCGAAGCCGCAAGCAAGGCTGATTCGGCGGCTTTTCGGCCGTCACCGTTCGCAATGCCGACCGTCCATCCTGTGGAGAGTTGCGCTGGGGCGTAGGCACGCGGATGCCTTGCTACCATAGAAACGGTGCCGCTTAGGAGCGGTGCCAATGTGCGGTGCGCTGAGGGGCGCGTTGCGCAAAAGACGTGCGGCGCGCAGGGAACGCGTCGCACAAAACGTGCGATGCGCTGGGTAGCGCGTCGTGCAAGGCGTGCGGCGCGCGGGGAAGCGTGGCGCACGAAGCAAGCCGTGGCGCGCGGGGAGTGCGCCGCGCAGGCCTACGGGCCCAAAGGAGAGGAACGCCAATGGCTGGATCCATGCGTGGTGTCTACACCAATCTCACGGCAATTCGCCGCCGCGTCTTTACCGAGGTGGCGCGCATCGCCTACGCAAGCGCAAAGGACCTCCCGGGCGAGGAGAAGCCCGAGGCCGTGAGCCAGCTTCGCCAGCTGCCCTACGACATCATCCCCGGTGACGTGGCCACCTACCGCGAGTCGGTCTTTCTCGAGCGCGCCATCGTGCAGGAGCGCATCCGTCTCGCCATGGGCCTGCCGCTGCAGAATCTCGACAAGCCCGAGAGCGTGACCCACGGCATCCGCAAGGCCGCCGTGCCCGAGACCTACTACGAGCCGCCGCTCATCAACATCATCAAGTTCGCCTGCAACGCCTGCGAGGACAACGTCTACCGCGTGATGCCCAGCGCCTGCCAGGGCTGCCTGGCCCACCCTTGCCGCGAGAGCTGCCCCAAGGGCGCCATCACCTTCAAGGACAAGAAGGCCTTCATCGACCACGAGAAGTGCGTCTCCTGCGGTCGTTGCGCAAGCGTGTGTCCCTACCACGCCATTCACCACCACGTGCGCCCCTGCGCCGACGCCTGCGGCATGCATGCCATTGGTTCCGACGAGCACGGCCGCGCCCAGATCGACTACGAGAAGTGCGTGAGCTGCGGCCAGTGCCTCGTGAACTGCCCCTTCGGCGCCATCGCCGACAAGAGCCAGATCTTCCAGGTCATCCTGGCCATCAACGCCGGCGAGGAGGTCATCGCCGAGGTGGCGCCGGCCTTCGTGGGCCAGTTTGGCGGCAAGGGCAACGTCGAGAAGCTCCGTGAGGCCCTGAAGGAGCTGGGCTTTGCCGGCATGGAGGAGGTGGCCCTGGGCGCCGACCTCTGCACCGTGGAGGAGGCCGAGGACTTCCTCGAGGAGGTGCCCGAGAAGATCCCGTTCATGGGCACCTCGTGCTGCCCGGCCTGGTCGGTCATGGCCAAGAAGGAGTTCCCCGAGCACGCGAACTGCGTCTCCATGGCGCTCACGCCCATGACGCTCACCGCCCGCCTCATCCGCAAGCAGCACCCCGGCGCCAAGATCGTCTTTGTGGGACCCTGCTCGGCCAAGAAGCTCGAGGCCATGCGCAAGAGCGTGAAGAGCGAGGTGGACTTCGTCCTCACCTTTGAGGAGCTGGCCGGCATGATGCAGGCCAAGGAGATCGACTACTCCAAGCTCGCCGGCGAGGGCGGCGACTTTGACGTGGCCAGCGCCGACGGCCGTGCGTTCGCCGTGGCGGGCGGCGTGGCAAACGCCGTGGTCAACGCCATCAAGAGCAAGTACCCGGACCGCGAGGTCAACGTGGTGAACGCCGAGGGCCTGGAGGAGTGCCGCAAGATGATGAAGGCGGCCGTGAAGGGCAAGTATGACGGCTACCTGCTCGAGGGCATGGCCTGCCCGGGCGGCTGCGTGGCCGGCGCCGGCACGCTGCAGAGCGTGGCCAAGACGGCCGGTGCGGTGAAGATGTACGCCAAGAAGAGCCCGCGCGCCAAGGCCACCGACAACGAGCTGTGCTCGCTCATCGGCGAGCTGGAGCGTCCCGAGGACGGCAAGGTTGACGACACCCTCCTCGCCGAGACCGACGAGGCCATGGTCCCCAAGGAGTAGGGGCGCCGGGCCTCGCGACATAGACCAGCAAGGCGCCGTCGGGCACGTACGCCCGGCGGCGCCTTTTGTACCAATGCGGGATTGGTACGCAGGCGCGTCATCGGTTTGGTGCGCTGGAAGACTGTGATTAACGTAATCCCAGCTAGATTGCCCAGGCACTTGCTGGTTTGTTGCCCTTATCCGAACGGGATGCCGCACGCAGATGCCAATGCGGAAATGGCGTCCGCATGCGGTGCCCGGGGCAAGGCATTTGCGCGCCAACGGCGCCGCGCGCCGGTGGCCGGCGCTTTCAGGTGGCGTGCCGTTCGATGGGGATTGTGCGGGCGCTGTGGGCGTATCCTGCGAAGGGGTATAAGCGCCAGAAGATTGCTTGCGCGAGGGAGGACCATGATCACCACCACGCTCACCTATAAGAGCCATGACGACAAAAGCACCATCCGGGCCCTGCTCTGGGAGCCCGACGGCGCGGTGATGCCGGATTACGTCCCGCGCGCCGTGGTGCAGATCGTCCACGGCATGGCCGAGCACGTGGAGCGCTACGCCCCCTTTGCCGAGTGGCTCTGCTCGCGCGGATTTGCCGTCTGTGCCAATGACCACGTGGGCCACGGCAAGAGCGTCGCCTCCGAGGCGGACCTCGGCCACATCCCCCTCAAGGGCGGAGAGGACGTGCTCATCGAGGACGTCCATGCCCTGCGAACCAAGGTTTGCGAGCGTTACCAGGGAGTTCCCTACGTCATCTTTGGCCACTCCATGGGCAGCTTCGTCACGCGCGTCTACCTCACGCGCCACGCCAGCGGCCTGGCCGCGGCCGTGGTCTGCGGCACCGGCCAGCAGCCGGCCCTGCAGTCGCGCGGCGGCAAGCTGCTCACGGGCATCATCGCCCGCCTGCGCGGCGAGCGCCACGTGAGCAAGCTCGTCTGCTCGCAGGGCGTGGGCGCCTACGCCAAGGCCATCAAGGGCGCGCGCACCGAGGTGGACTGGATCTGCACAGACCCCGCGGTGGTGGACGAGTACCGCGCAGACCCGTGCTGCGGCCAGGACTTCACCGTGGGCGGCTACCACACGTTGGCCTGCCTGGTGGCAGACGCCACGGACGCGGCGCTCGCGCGCAACGTGCCTTCGGCGCTGCCCATGCTGTTCATCGCCGGCGCACAGGACCCGGTGGGGGACTGCGGCAGCGGCGTCAAGGCGGCCGTGAGCGAGTACCGCAACGCCGGCGTTCGCGTGGTGGAACAGGTCATCTACGAGGGCGCCCGCCACGAGATTCTCAACGAGCCCATAAAGGAGCAGGTCTACACGGACGTCGAGAACTTCCTCGCGCGCCAGGGGCTCTAGCCTCCGTCACAGCTGGCGCACATGCGGCCGGCCCTCGTGGTCGGCCGTTCTAGCGAGCGTGGCAGGCGACTTGGGCATTTCCTGCGTCTGCTTGCGCGCCCGGCCGCCCCGCGCCTGCGAGCTTGGCCGGCCCACGTCACAACCCCGCGCTTCCCTTCTTCTGCCATGCCGCAAGGCCAAGCCGCGGCTCTAGGCTCCGCTGCGGCTAGCGCGCATGCGGCCGGCCCTTCTGGTCGGCCGTTCTTGTGAGAGGTTCGAGCGGCCATCCCACACGTGGTATTCTTAGCTGCTAGTTGTACGTGCTAGGGGGACGCTGCGGGCCGTGCGCGCCGCACTCTTCCGCCCCTGAGAGGATGGCTTTTCGTGGCAGAGAACACGCCCGCGGCTAATGCCGCCGAGATGCCCAAGACCTACGACCCGGCAGCTGCCGAGCCTAAGCTCATCGACCGCTGGATCGAGGCCGGCTGCTACCAGCGCAACAAGGGCGTTGGTGACTGCACCGTCGTCATCCCGCCGCCCAACGTCACCGGCGTGCTCCACATGGGCCACGCCATGGACGATTCCATCCAGGACACCATCATCCGCTACAACCGCATGCGCGGCCGCTCCACCCGCTGGATCGTGGGCACCGACCACGCCGGCATCGCCACCCAGACCAAGGTGGACAAGAAGCTCAAGGAGCAGGGCATCTCCCGCCTTGAGATTGGCCGCGAGAAGTTCGTCGAGGCCTGCCAGGACTGGCGCCGCGAGTACGGCGGAACCATCATCAAGCAGATCCGCCGCATGGGCTGCTCGGTTGACTTCTCCGACGAGCGCTTCACCATGGACGAGGACTACGCCCAGGCCGTGCGCCGCGTCTTCTGCGACTGGTACCACGACGGCCTGATCTACCGCGGCAAGCGCATCGTCAACTGGTGCCCCAACTGCA
>CAVJWS010000031.1:0-20290 GCA_963653485.1 Prevotella sp. CAG:279 | reverse complement strand
AGGAGTTTGCGAAGCAAGACTTGTCGTATGCCGCGACCTTTCCGTAGTAGTTCAGCTTCGTACCGCTGTCGGTGGTGTACGTCGGGCTAAAGAGCGCGTCATCATCGTTTGAGTTGGCGTCCATCACCAGCAGGCGCTCATAGCCCGAGCCGTCGCTATGGGTCCTCTTGAACTGGTCGGACTCGGTGTAGTAGTACGTATCGAGGATGTACTGGGTGGCCGCGGCGAAGGCATCGTCGGTATCCTCGCCCTGGTCTTCATACTCCTTCATTTTGCTTGCGAATTCGCGCTGGTACTTGCCGTGCTCAATCAGCTCCAGGTTGTAGCTCGTCTGCGGATGATCCTTTTGAGCGGTATCCGTGGGATATTCCTTCTTGACCGAGTCCCAATCGTACTTACCGTACAGCACTTCCATTACCGTGTTGGTCTTGTTCTGCAGGTCGTCAGCGGCTGACTTGAGCTGACGTCGGTCAAGGTCGTCATCGCCCTTTTGGCTTTTCTCGAGGTCATAGTCCTGCAGGGCAAGGTCGGCGCTGGCAACCATGTAGGCGTTGAACCACATCTGGGAGAGCGTGGCGGTGAACGCAAGGCGCGCCGTGTAGGTCTCGGACTCCCAGTTGTAGAAGTTCTCGGAGTAGTTGAAGTACGAGTCGAGCACGTTTGAGACGTGCGGCGTCGTAGGATTGATCATGACATAGAGCGCGTTCAGCGCCCCCTCGGCACCCTCGGCCCCTGCCTGCAGCTTCGCGAACTTGTCACCATAGGCAACGAACTTGCGCACGAGCGTCACGGCCCCGTCGGGCATCTTGTTGACAGGCGTTGCGAGCGAGCATTTGCCCTTGCCGTCCTTTGTATCGTACTTGGCAAGCTCGGCCTGCAGATTGGAGATGAGGTCCGTCATCTGCTTGCCGCCCATATAGTTGCTGAGTTGCTCGAGCCTCTCCGCGTATTTGGTGTCGTACTCCAGGGCGCGCTCGGTCTCCTCTTGCTGGAGCGAGATGACGCTGGTGGCGGTTGAGATGTCGTTGATCTTGTTCTCGAGCTCGTCGAGCCTGTTCATGACGTCGTCAACGGTATAGATGACCTCGCCATCGGTGCTGCTAAGCGAGCTCACGAACGATATTGCCGCGCCAGCGATGGCTCCGACGGGTCCAAGGACGCTAAGCCCCAGGCTGGAGTCCTTGTACGCCTGGATGATCTGGCTGATGGCGGTGTAGATGCTCTTGCCAGACTCGATGGCCTGGTTGGCGACCTTCTTATAGTGCTTGTTCTTTGCGTTGATCTTGAGGTTGTCGATCAGCTCTTCGGTGTCAGTCTTCACCTCTTCAGGCGTCGTGGGAACCTTGGGCGTCTCGCTGTCCTGGCTCTCGTCGTCCGCCGCCTCGGCCTCGGTCTCGATTGAGGAGAGGCTGCTCGCAAGGGAGGCGGCATCAATGAGCTTGACCTGCTTGTTGGCCTCGTCGACGCCAAAGGCATTGGCGCTGCCGTTGGTCATCGTGAGGTCAATGCCGCTCACATACGAATAGAGGACAGCGAGCTGCTCGTTGGTGCTGCTGCCCTTGTCAAGGCCAAACGCCTCGAGCGTCTCGTTGAACTCGTCGGTGGGAACGCTGAGCTTGATTTCCATGACGTTGTTGCTGGCGTCGGCAACCGACGTGGACACGATTTCCATGCCGGAGGTTGCGTGGTCATGGCTTGCGCTGGCCTTGTCGCTGGCCTCATCGCCAGCCAGCGCCATTGCGTCTTCTTCGTCCGACTCGGCGTCGGAGCTGGCATCGCCGCTCGCTTTGGCGTCGGAGTTGGATTCGCTGTCGGACTGCGAGCCAGAACCGGCCTCCTCGCCCGACTTTGTGTCGGAGGTAGCGCTAGCGCCGTCGGAGCCGGACTCGCCATCCGTTCCCGCGCTGGCGTCGGTCTTGGCCCGCGATGCCGCGCCGGATTCAGACGCGTCATCCGTTCCTTCGGCGGCGTTGGCGGCGCCTGAGCCGGCCTCGTCGCTTGTCTCGGCGTCGGTACCGTCCTTGCCGTCCGTGGCCGTGCCGGAGCCAGCCTTCTCGTCCGAGTCGGCATCAGAGCTGGCGTCGTCGCTCGTCCCTGAGTTGGAATCGTCATCCGACTCCGCGTCGGAAGTGGTGGCCTCCGTAGCGGTGACCTCGGTCTTTTTGGCAACGAACGTCGTTCCCTGCTTGAGGCTCACCGTGGCAAGGGTGCTGCCGTCCTCGCTAATGAGCTCAGAGGCGCCGCGCAGCGAGGCAAGGTACGTAATTTCGGTCTTGTCGCCAGACTGTCTGTAGCCTGTCGTCCACACGAGCGCTGTGGGGCTGCTCTCCGCATACTCAAAGCCCGTGGAAGCAGACTCAGAAGATGTCCCAGAGAGGCCATCCGGATAGACCTCAATACCATACGTGAGGGCCTGCGCCGCAAAGGACGGGCTGATGCGGACGCCACGCGCAAGGCAGGCGGCAAACGCATCGTATGCATCTTGGCCGGTCTTGCCCTCAACGGTGAACTCCACCCACAGGTTGGAATCGTCCCAGTCAATCGCGGTCGGGACAACCACCGTATCGTTGTTGAGCAGCGAGACCATGTGCTCCTCAACCGCAAGCTGCTTGGTGATCTGCTTATAGGTGCGCCCCTCGGAGCCAGCGATCGTATAGGCCTCGCTTGCGAGGCCGTCATATCCATCATCACCGTCGCGAAGCGGCATGCCAAGGCTGAGGCCGTCGAGGTTGATGCCGACCCTGAACTTGTTGTCGCCGTCCCAGAACTCGCCGTTGTCGTACGTGTGCGTCATGGCGTCAGAACCAAGAGCCTCATCCTTGCTGGTGGCCTGAATGATGCTCGGCTTTGCGGCGTTAAACGCCACGCACGCTATGCCCGTGTAGCTCTCGTCGGCCACGTCGCTCTTGGCGAAGGACCCTTCCGCGAAGCTGATGTAGCCATACGGGTCGTCCTCGTTATAGAGCTCGAGGTTGATGTCATCGACCGCGCACCACAACTCGTAGTGTGCGGCGTCTTCGCCATCGAGGTTGTTCTTGGCGTACTCGTCGCTGCTGGTCGTCTTGAACGCGATGGGGTCACCGCGGAGCGTGACGCCCTCAAGCGCGCCGGTGAACTCGATCTTCTCGGAATCGAAGTAACCAAAGTCGGAGACCGTGACGTCATCGTTGCCGCCGTTCGCCTCCTTGCCAGAGGCCGCGTTCACCTTGGCCTTTCCGTCCTCGGTGCCCAGGCTCTCCTTCACGGCAAAGGGGGTCAGGGACTCGAGGACGATGACCGTCTTCGTGGTGTTCTTTGCGATGTTGCTGGAGATGTCGAGGTTGATCACGCCGGCATTCGAGCGCTCGCCCGCCGCCAGGAAGGTGACCTTTGCGTTGACGGAGAGGCTGACGTCGCCGGTGGTGAGCTCGAGCGTCTTGGTGGCGCTCAGGGCCTGGTAGTTGGCCGTAACGTCCTCGCCGCTCGCGGGGCCGTCATCCGTTTCGATGACCTCATCAGCAAAGGCCTGGAGCGCAGGCACGGGGTAGCCCGCCATCACCATGGTGACGATGACGATGAGGGCCACCACGCCCTTGAGGCGCAGCTTCTTGCCCACGAGGATGAGCAGGACGCCGGCCGCAAGGCACTCGGCCGCAATGATGGCCCACTTGAGCGTGTCGCCCGTGCTAGGAAGCACGCCCTTTTTCTTGCTGCCATTGTCATCGGTATTGGAGGATGAGCCCGAGCCCTTTTTGAAGACGGCGGCGGTGCTCACCGTGCTGCCGGCCTCGGTGGTCTGGGTGCTCGACGTAAGCGAGCCGCTCACGAGTTCCCAGCCATCGGGAGCCTCAAACTCCACCAGGTGACCCAGGACGGCCGCTCCCGAATTGTTGGTGCTGCTCACCGTGACCTGAACCTGGCCGTCCTCCAGACCCTCCGTTGTGGCCGAGCCGTCAAGGGAGGCCAGCTCCAGGACCTCGTCGTTTGACAGCTCGCTTGACGCCGCGTCATCCGCGAGCGCAAACGAGGGCGCAATCGCCAGCGCGAGAAGCGCGGCGAACGTCACCGCGAGAAATGCACGTAGCGCCCCCTTAAACGGGGAGCGAGAGCGGGCCTTTGCCGTAGCGTCCATAAGGCTCTCCATCCTCTGCAAAAAAGTCCATCCAATTAAATTAAGCCTTAGAGGAGCCCAAAGGCATCGCAATTCTCAACCACTAGTTACATGTTCGAAAACGCCCGGTGAGCGGCACGGCGCCACTCACCAAAACGACCGCGCTGCTCACCACTTCTCCCGGGCCTTCTACCCGCGATGTCAGATTTGCGTTTGCCCGAGCACCTAACTTTGTTAGACCCGGCTGCTAGAGTGCCGCGCATCGACGGAGTCCGCGTACGGGCGGCGCCTTCTGCCAAGGAGGCGATGCCTATGGACATGTGCAACTTCTTGCGCGTGTTTCTGGAAATCCTGGACGCCCTCGCGGCCCTGGCGACCATCGCGGGGTTCGTGGGGGAGCTCATTAGGGACGATAAGCACCAACGGATGACGAAGGGAGAAAGAAAAAAGTAGGGGAACCGGTTGCAGCCAGTTCCCCTATAAACAACCCGCGTCGCCCGCGCTTGTAAGACCCATCGGGCTCCGCCGATACTGGCTTCATTGTACTCAATACGACGTTGCGGAGCCTCGAAAAACGAAAAGCGCCCCGAGGCGGAAGGCTTCGGGGCGCTTGCGCTGTACCCTCCGGTCGTCGGGCAGCACGTGGGGCATTCTAGAACGCCCCTGGAGCGCTTGCAAGGTTAAAGACACCTGGGCACTCTCAATTCAAACAACCTACGCACTAGCAGCGAGTAAACGGTTGCGCAAACACGAGCAAACGGCATTCTCGCCAGCACAAGGGCGCAACGGAGCGCGTCGGCAAGCTTCTTCAGAGCGTGCGAACGCTCACCGCAAGGCGCCTTAGTCCGAGATGCAACTCACGACACGAAAAACGCGACAACCCAGTACACCCGGAAAGGCAATGCCGGCCTCGCTACGCGGCAAGCTCCTGCTCGGCGAGAGGCTCGGCCAGGACGGTGCCCTCGGGGAAGGCGCTGCGGAACAGGAAGCGCGCGATGGGGCCTGCAATGAGCAGGTTGAACGGCAGGGCCATCACGAAGTTCCAGGGAATGTTGACGAGCCAGGCCATGGGCACCACAGAGAGGCTGCCGGCATGCAGGGCGCCCTCAAAGGCACCGTAGAGCGACATGATGAACACCATCGGGAACACCATGCAGGAGGAGACAGCCAGCGTCATGGCGCGCGGCGAGCTCTTGCCCGGCGTCACAAGGTGCTTGAAAGCAAAGCCCTTGGCGAGCGGGCTGGCAATGAACCAGTCGCAGAGCATGGCAAAGATGTAGGCAGGCGGGAAGCCCAGCCACGCGGCGGCGAGCACGTCCGCGCCCATGTGGCCGTACTGGCGTGCGACGTTGTAGATGCTCATCCAGAGCACCATGCAGAAGCACATGACAAAGGTAAAGATCAGGCTCTCTCGCTTGTTTCTCGGCATATCTCGATAAATCCTTTCTGTTTTGCAGCCGTGTCCGCAGGCCCCTAGCGAGGCCGACAGCAATAAAGGCCAGGTATCCGCCCTGGTCAGCGGGCAACAAAAAGGGCGGACGAGATGAGTTGGACTTCATCTCGCCCGCCCGCACGTGCGCACGTCTGCGACTACTTCCTATGTTGTGAGGTAACTTACCACATCCGAACGCCGCTTCGTAATAGCCATTCGCAAACTTTCTCTTGCTTCTCCATCGATATTTGTTCTAGTCCACGCTCTTGAGGGCCTCGAGCATGTCGACCTCCCTGAGCTTGCGGTTCACGCTCACGTACATCACGGCCACCACGGCCACGATGACCACCGTGGAAACGAGGTAGGGCAGCCAGCCCGTGGCGGGGTTGAACATGACCTCCTCGGGCGGCACGGCCGTGATGATGTACTGCTGCAGCAGCCATCCCAGCAGCCACCCCACCGGCAGCGAGAGAATTGAGTTGATGATGGTCTCGCGGTAGATGTACATGCTGACCTCGTTGTCATAGAAGCCGAGCACCTTTATGGTGGAGAGCTCGCGGATGCGCTCGGCCACGTTGATGGTCACGAGGTTGTAGACGATGACCACGGCCAGTAGCACGGCCACCACAATGAGAACACCCATAATCATGTTGAGCGACTTCACGATGACGTTGATCTGGTTGATGAGCGTCGCACTCTGGACGCAGCCGAGCACGCCGTCTAGCTGCATGAACTTGGCCGCCTCGGTGCGCGTCCCCTCCACGCTGCCGTCGGCAAGCGAGACCACGTAGGCGTTGGTCTCCATCTTCTTGCCAAAGCAGCTCTCGTAGGCGGTGGGGCTCATGAACATGAAGTGCTGCAGGTACATCTCGCAGATGCCGCCCACCTTCACGCTGCGCTCGGCGCCATCGGAGTCCTTGAAGGTAATCTCGTCGCCCACCTGCACGCCAAGCAGGCCAGCTAGGCGCTCGGAGATGACCGCACCGTCGCTTGGCAGCGCGATGCTGGCCCCCGACGCCCTGTCGCGGACGCTCAGGTACTTGGTGAAGGTTTCCTCGTCGGCCGGGACCAGCAGGTTGATGCTCTGGTCGTCGCCCTTGTCGCCAGCCGTCTTGGTCAGGCTCTCGTAGAGGACTTGCGAGTGGTCCTGCACCGCGTCAGAGGCCAGCTCCGCGTCAATGGCGGCCTGCTCGTCATCGCTCACGTGCGTGTTCTCGGCCACGATGAGGTCGTAGCGGATGATGTCGCCAAACTGGGTCTCGGAAAGGCCGTCGATGGAGTTGCGCACGGCAAAGCCGCAGAACATGAGGCAGACCGAGCCCGCCACGCCGATGACGGTCATGGCCATGCGCTTCTTGTAACGCAAGAGGTTACGGCACGTCACCTTCTGGGTAAAGGAGAGCCTGCTCCAGATGGGACGGATGTGCTCGAGGATGATCTTGGAGCCGCTCGCCGGGGCCTTGGGCAGCAGCAGCCGCGCGGGCTTCTCGGAGAGGCTGCGCTTGGCCACGAGCACCGCGGGCACCACCGAGACGGCCAGGCCAAGGGCCAGGGCGGCCAGGCTCACGAGCGGGTGGAACTGCAGCACGATGGGCGGCAGGCTGAACTTGGCCCCGTAGGCGCTGTAGACGATGAAGGGCAGCAGGGTGTGTCCCAGCGCGATGCCCACGATGGAGCCCACGCCGCCGGCGGCCATGCCGTAGACCACGAACTTCTTCATGACGTCACGGTCACGGTATCCCAGCGCCTTGAGCGTGCCGGCGTTGATGCGCTCCTCGTCCACCATGCGCGTCATCGTGGTTGAGGCGACGAGCGCGGCCACCAGGTAGAGGAAGTACGGGAAGATGTTGGCGAGCGAATCCACGATCTCTGACACGCTGTCGTAGGTCTTGTAGCCCTCCGCACCTGGGGTTTCACGGCGCGTGTCCACGTCGTAGGATGGACGGTCGATGCCGTCTCGCTCCTCGGTGGCGTCGGCGATGTCGGCCTCGGCGTCGGCGATCTTCTGCTCGGCCTCGGGCAGGGCGTCGTTGTAGGCGGCAAGGCCGTCCTCGTACTCGGAGCGCTTCTGGGCCAGGGTCGCCACGCCGCTGTTGTAGGCGGCAAGGCCCTCCTGGTAGCTCGCAAGGCCCTCGTTGTACTCGGCCACGCCGGCCTCGTACTCGGAGCGCTTGCTGTTGTAGGTGGAGACGCCAGAGGCATAGGCTGCCTCGCCGCTCTCCAGGCGCGTCTTGGCGGCGGCAAGCTCGCTCTCCTTCTGGGAAAGCTGGGCCTCTACCTCCCGCCTCTTGGCATCGAGCTGCTGCTGGCCGGCGTCCAGCTGGGAAATGAGCACGGTGTAGCCGCCGTCCTCGCCCTCGTCCTCGGCGTTCGCGTCGACGTTCATGAAGCGCTCGTAGGCGGCCTGGGTCTCCGTGAGCTTCTGCTTGAGGATGGGAAGCTGCGTCTCGGCGGCGTACTTTTGCTTCTCGAGCTCGCCCTTCTTGGTCTCGGTGGCCTGCTTCTGGGCCTCGAGCTGGGCCTTCCGCGCCTCATAGGCCGCGCGTTGCGTGTCGGTGATGGTCGGGTCCGCAAGGGCCTGATCAATCTGCGCGATACCTGCACTGAGACTGCTGATGGCGGTCTCGCACTCAGAGATGGCCTGCTCGAGCTGCGGGATGCCTGCCTCGAGCTGGGAGATGGTGGAGCTGAGCGTCTCGATGCCACTCTCGTAGGCGGCCTTTCCGCCCTCGAGCTTGGAGCGGGAGCTGTCAATCTGCTGCTGTGTGGCGGCGATCTGGGCCTCGGCGTCCGAGCGGGCGCTCGCCAGGGCCTGCTTGCCGTCGTTGTACTCGCCCCAGCCGGAATCGAGCGTGGAGCGCGTGCTCACGAGCGTCTCCTGGGCGCTCGCAAGTTGCTCGCGGCCGCTCGCGAGCGTCTCGCGGGCGCTGGCCAGCTTGGACGCGGCGCTCTCGAGCGTGCTCCAGCTGCTATCAAGCGTGGACTGGCCATCCGCAAGCTGCGCCTCGGCGTCGTCGAGCGTGGCCTTGGCGTCGGCCAGCTGCTGGCGGGCGTCGTCGATCTTGGTCTGGCCGTCCTCGATCTTGTCGTCGTACTCGCCGCGGATGGTGCTGAGGCGGCGGTCGGGCGCGTCGGAGAGCAGCTCGTTCAGCTCCCCCTTGTGCGCGGAGACCTTCTCGAGGTACTCGGCCGAATAGGGGCTGAGACCCTCGGTGTCGTCAAAGGTGAGGCGGGCGATCATGTGATAGCTGGCGTCAAAGGCGTCCTGCGAAACCACGGCGTAGCCCATGAGGTCGCCGGTGCCCACGGTGGTCTTGCCCTTGTTCACGCTCGCGATGATGTCCATGGAGGACACGTGGCCCACGACGGTGAACTTTGTGCAGGTCAGCACCGTGGAGCCGCCCAGGCCCTCCTTCTCGTAGAACTCGATGGTGGAGCCCGTTGGGTAGTCCTTGGCCATGAAGGAGTCGAGCGCGATCTCGTCGCTGGCGGTGGGCATGCGGCCGTCCACCAGCTCAAGCTGGCTCACCTGCTCCGGCACCGACTCGACGCGCACGGCGTCGTTGGTGTCCTTGATGGTGACGTCCTTGAGGTAGCCGTACTCCACCTCGCGCAGGCCGCTCACCTGCTCGATGTCGGCCTCGTCGTCCTCGTCGATACCAAGGTCGCCAATAACCGCGAGGTCAGCCATGTCGTAACTTGCGAAGTAACCGCTCGAGGTCTCGCGCATGTCGGGGCCGGCCACCTTGAGGCCCACGAGCGCGAACGACCCGAGGGCGATGAGGCAGACGATGGAGAAGAAGCGCCCCTTGGACTTCCTAAAGGTGGCGAGAATGTCGCGCCACAGCTTTTTCTTGCGAATGCGTGCCACGGCAATCCCCTACCACTCGAGGTCCGCGATGGCCTGCGGACTGGGGTTGAGCTCGGTCTTTGTCACGTGGCCGTCGTGCATGCGGATGACACGGTCGGCGATGGGCGCGATGGCCGAGTTGTGCGTGACGATGATGACGGTGGAGCCGTGCTTGCGGCTCATGTCCTGCAGGATCTGGAGGATCTGCTTGCCGGTGTTGTAGTCGAGCGCGCCGGTGGGCTCGTCGCACAGCAAGATCTTGGGGTTCTTGGCCACGGCGCGCGCGATGGCGACGCGCTGCTGTTCGCCGCCCGAAAGCTGCGCCGGGAAGTTGTTCACACGGCGGGAGAGGCCCACCATCTCGAGCACCTCCACCGGGTCCATCGCGTTGTCCACGATCTCGCTCGCAAGCTCCACGTTCTCCTTGGCCGTAAGGTTTTGCACGAGGTTGTAGAACTGGAAGACGAAGCCCACATCGGTGCGGCGGTACTGGGTGAGGCCGTGCTTGTCGTAGGTGGAGATGTCGTTGCCGTCGATGACGACGTGGCCCGAGGTGGCCGTGTCCATGCCGCCCAGGATGTTCAGAACCGTGGACTTGCCGGCGCCGGAGGTGCCAAGCACGATGGCGAGGTCGCCCTTCTCAACCGAGAAGCTCACCTTGTCGTTGGCGAAGATCTGCGTGTCGCCCGTCTGGTAGACCTTGCTCTCGTCGATGACCTCGATATACGCCATATCGCTCTCTCCCTGCGCCGTTGCGCATTTCCTATTGCCTTCTCTTGTTCCCATTGACTCGCCGGCCGGACGCTCGGCTTCGGCCACCGCGGCAACGGCAGCAAACGAGCGGCGCCCTCACGAAATGGGCGAAGAGAACGTCAGGAGGTGGGCGCAGAGGAGCTTCTTGCGAGTCAGTTCAGCAAACACGCCGCCTATCGCGCCCATCCTTGACGTTTCTCCCCCTCCGCTCTATAAACTAGACAACGTGTTGATTTAGGGCAATAAACAAAACCAGACAGAGTGTTGGATTAAGAAGAAATCCCTGGGAGAGGACCATGTCTGAGCATCGCAAGACCAAGACGGAGGGACGAATTCGCGCCGCGCTCACCCACCTGCTGCGCACCAAGGGCCTCGAGGGCCTCACCGTCAGCGACGTCTCGCGCGAGGCCGGCATCAACCGCGGGACCTTCTACGCCCACTACGTTGATAAGTACGACCTCGTGCAGAAGCAGATCGAGGCGGTTGGCGGCGAGCTGTCCGAGATCCTGCTTGCCGAGCCCCAACAGCGCCACGACAACGAATGCGAAATCATCCCCTACGACCGCATCCTCGCCGCCATGGAATACATGCACGAGAACCACGAGTTCATGGGCGCGCTCACCAACGACGGCAAGGACATGCGCCTGCAGGCCTATGTGAAGGACGTCATCGGCGAGCTGCTTGAACTGCAGGCCGCCCGGATTGGCAAGACCACCCCGAGCTTCTGCGGTCTGCCCCACGACTACGGCCGCGAGGTTCTGCTCTCGAACACCGTGGCCATCATCTGGCTGTGGCTGCGCAAGGGCTGCGCCGAAAGCCCCCAAGAGATCACCGACATCATCTTCAAGGCCAAGGACATCGCCCCCTGCATGCTGCTGGAGTAAGCCTTGCGGGCAGCCCGGCGACGGAGGTCATCGCGGCTCGTGTCCCCCACGCATACGACGAGGCCGGGCGGCCTGCTTCGCAAACGTCCTCGCTCGCCTGCACCGGAGGGCCCCAAGCGCATGGCTGCTGCGGAATGTTTGCTCAGCAGGCCACCCGCCCCCTGCGGTTTACGTAGATTGTCGTGGCCCACTGTGAACTAGCCGGCGAATTGGCACGCAAGGTAGCGCTCCCCTATAAGAGCGGCACGAACGCGCAGATTACAGCGATGACCACGCTGGGGAGCATATTGGCGGGCTTGAAGGTCTTGGGCCAGATGAGGTTCACGCCCACGCAGAAGATAAGGACCGAGCCCACGAGCGAGAGGTTGGAGAGCGCCGCCTCGGTCATGATGGGCGAAAGCAGCGTGGCGAGCGCCGTGACGCAGCCCTGGAAGACGCCCACGGGCAGCGCCGAGAAAACGCAGCCCTTGCCCATCGAGGCAGCCATGGCGCAGACGATGATGGCGTCGATGGCGCCCTTGAGCGCAAGGGTCGACCAGTCGCCGGTAAGGCCGTCCTGGATGGAACCCACGATGGCCATGGCTCCTACGCAAACGGTGAGCGACGCCGTGACGAAGCCGTCCACGAAACGGTTGTCGCCGTCGCTGCCCGTGCGGTCGCGCAGCCACTCGCCCAGATGCTCAAAGCGGGCGTCAATGTCTGCCGCCTCGCCCAAAACCGAGCCGATGGCCATGGAGACCACGAGCATCATGGTGCCCGCCGTCGAAAGCGTCACGGAGCCGTCGGCGCCGGCAGTGGCCACAAGCATGTGCTGCAGGGCGCCCGCGGCGCCTACGAAGATGATGCAGACGCCGCAAGCGCGCAGGAGCGTGTCTTGCAGACGGTCGGTCACAAGCGAGCTGGCGAGAAGGCCGACGAGACCGCCAGCGATGATGAGCGCGACGTTGATGAGAGTTCCGAGGCCGGGCATGGCATTTCCTTGATCCCGCGCGGCCACAAACTCCGTCGCAGCCACGCCATGATGTTCAAAACCTAATGCGCCCGCAAGCGCAGCGCCGTCCATTCTACGACCTCGGCGCATCCTGCCCAATCGCCGTTCCTCTCTTCGGCAGGCCGGCGGGGCGCTGCAAGCTGAGCTTATTGTCCGATGTGGGCGCTATGATGCATCGCATTACGAAAGAGGTCGCTTGCCGAAACGAACGGGAGGACGTTGATGAATACAAAAGCTATGGCCAGCAAGGCGCCTAACGTGAGCGCTAGGCCAGCCGCCTCGCGAGATACGGCAAATCCATTCGAATCGGCGGCGCGAACGGTTGTCTCGGAAATGAGAGCCATGGGCGTTGACCTCACAAGTGAAAGACTTGAGTTCCTCTCTGATGCCGAACTCTTGGAAATGGCCTACTACGAAAAGGCCAGAGAGAGGAATCTGCTCTAGTGACCGAAGGCGGCGTTAACCACAGAGGCCGGGTGGCCTGCTGAGCAAACATTCCGCAGCAGCCATGCGTCTGGAACCCTCAAGCGCAGATGAGCGAGGACGTTTGCGAAGCAGGCCACCCGGCCTCGTCGTACACGTAAAAGCAAGGGCAACGCAGCCTAGCCACGTTGCCCTCGCTTGCGTTTATGCCGTTTGCTGCTTGGAAAGCCGCGCGATGGGGCCTACCCCAGGATGGCCTCGACCACCTTGTCGCCCATGGCATCGGTGCCGAGGATGTGGTCGGGCTCGGTGGCGGCGTCGGCGATGTCGGCCGTGCGCCAGCCGTCGTTCAGAACCTTCTCCACCGCATCCTCGATCCAGGCGGCCTGCTCGCCCATGTTCAGCGCGTAGGTGAGCAGCATGCCGGCCGAGAGGATCTGGGCCAGCGGGTTGGCGACGTTCTGGCCGGCGATGGTGGGCGCGGAGCCGGCGCTCGGCTCAAAGAGGGAGACGGAGTCGCCGAGGCTGGCGCTGGCGAGCATGCCGAGCGAGCCGGTGATCTGGGCGGCCTCGTCGGAGAGGATGTCGCCGAACATGTTCTCGGTCACCACGACGTCGAACTCGGCCGGGCGGTTGATGAGCTGCATGGCGGTGTTGTCCACCAGCAGGTCCTCGAGCTCCACCTCGGGGTACTCCTCGTCGTGGACGCGGTGGACCACCTCGCGCCACATGCGGCTCGTCTCGAGCACGTTGCGCTTGTCCACGCTCGTGACCTTGCCGCGGCGCTTGCGGGCGGCCTCGAAGGCCTGGCGGGCGATGCGCTCCACCTCGTACTCGCGGTACTCCAGCGTGTCGTAGGCGCGCTGGCCTCGACCGCCGTTGGCCCCCGCGCCCTCCTCGTCATAGAAGCGCTCGCGGCGGCCAAAGTACAGGCCGCCGGTGAGCTCGCGAACAATCACCAGGTCAACGCCGGAGATGACCTCCGGGCGCAGGGTGGAGGCGCCGGCCAGGGCATCGTAGATCTTCACGGGGCGCAGGTTGGTGTAGAGGCCGAGCTCCTTGCGGATGCGCAGCAGGCCCTGCTCCGGGCGGGGCGCCGTGGGGTCGTTGGAGTCCCACTTGGGGCCGCCCACGCTGGCAAGCAGCACGGCGTCGGAGGCCTTGGCGCTCGCGAGCGTGGCCGCGGGCAGCGGGTCTCCGCAGGCGTCGATGGCCGCGCCGCCGATGAGCTGATCGTCAAAGGCAAACTCGACGCCGGCGCGCTGGCCCACGGCACGCAGAACCTTCTTGCCCTCGGCGATGATCTCGGGCCCGATGCCGTCGCCGGCAAGGGCGCAAATCTGGTAGGTCTTCTTCACGTTGCAACTCCAATCGGCCGAGCTCGGCCCACTCGCAAAGGGATTGTCCAAGCCCATGCCCTAGGCCTGCGCCGTCTGGGCGAGCTTGTGCTTGGTGCGCTCAACCAGGCCGCCCTCGTTGATGATCTCTTGGATGAACTCGGGGAAGGGCTGGGCGTGGAAGGTGGCACCCGTGGTCTCGTTGGTGATGGTGCCCGTGTCGGCGTCGACGCTCACAAGGTCGCCCTCGGAGATGCCGTCCACGGCCTCGGGGCACTCCAGGATGGGCAGGCCCATGTTGATGGAGTTGCGGTAGAAGATGCGGGCGAAGCTCTTGGCGATGACGCAGGAGACGCCCGCGGCCTTGATGGCCACCGGGGCGTGCTCGCGCGAGGAGCCGCAGCCAAAGTTCTCGTCGGCCACCACGATGTCGCCTGGCTTCACGCGCTCCACAAAGCTCTTGTCGAGGTCTTCGAGGCAGTGCTTGGCAAGCTCGGCGGGGTCGGAGGTGTTGAGGTAGCGGGCCGGGATGATGACGTCGGTGTCAATGTCACGGCCATAGCGGAAGACGGTTCCCTTGAACTGCACGGCAGGTCCCTTCATCGGCGAATTGGTCAGGTTCACCAATTGTAGTGAAGAAGCTCGCCCGCCCCCGCCGCAAACGCCTGCCGTCCGCCAGCGGCAGGCTGGCTCCGCAGGGTCTGTTCGCAGAGCAGCTTGCCGCGCCAGCCGCGGTCCGGATAGCGCTCGTCGTCCAGCTCGAGGATGGTGTAGCCGCAGGCGTTGATGGAACGGCACCCCTCCCCTATCAGGCGCTCGCGCTTGAACATGGGGTCGTAGCCCTTGTGGACGTGGCCGTGCACGAGAAGGCCGGGCTCCCAGCGCCGCACGGCGTCGTTGAAGCACTCAAAGCCGCGGTGCGCCCTGTCCTCCAGGTCGCCCACGCCGCGGGCCGGCGCGTGGGCGAGCAGGATGTCCACCCCGCCCGCCAGGCGCACCTTTGGCTCGAGCCGGCGCATGCGCCAGACCATCTGCTGCTCGGTGTACATGTTGAGCCCGTTGCGGTAGCGCGCAGAGCCGCCAAGCCCCGCGATGCGCAGGCCGCGGTACACATAGACGTTGTCCTCCACGCAGATGCAGCCGCCCGGGGCGTGCCTCTCGTAGGCGTCGTCATGGTTGCCACGTACGTAGAGCAGCGGTTTATTGGTGACCGTCACAAGAAACTCGAGGTAATCGGCGCACAGGTCTCCCGCCGAGAGTATGAGGTCGATGTCGGAGAAACGCCGCTCGTCGTAGTGGTCCCACAGACAGCCCTCCTCCACGTCGGCAATGGCCAGGATCCTCATCTACCGAGCGCCCCCGGTACCCCGGCAACCTGGGCCGCCGCACGCGCCCGCTCGCTGATCTCCCAATCCTTGGGAAGCGATCCCTCCACGTTCTCGGCAAGCCAGGTCATGGCCACGACCTCGTTGTTGGAAAGCGGCGGGAAGCCCGCGAGCTGCACCACCTTCTCCTGGCTGCGCAGCTCGCCCTCAAAGGGGTGGATGGTGCCGGCCATGATGCCGCGACGCAGCAGCGAGGCGAGCTTCTTGGTGGTGTAGGGCACGTCGTTTGCCAAGGTCACGCCGATGACGCCCGAGCTCATGCCGTACCAGTAACTCACGGCGCGCTCGGCCTGGCTGGTGGCCACGCCGGCGGCGCTGGCAGGCGCGTCCCACGAACCGTGCAGGAGGCTTCGGACAATGAGCTCGTAGTAGCGGTCCCAGTGCCACACGGGCGCGGCGACGTTTTTAAGCACGTCGCCGTCGAGCCGATGCAGGCCGTAGGCGTCGGCCGTGCCCTGCGGCTTGGTGACGTCGGTGCCGCTCATGACGTTCACGCCCTGCTCGGCCATGAGCTGGGAGAGGTCGCCC
This sequence comes from Prevotella sp. CAG:279, assembly GCA_963653485.1. Lineage (GTDB taxonomy): Bacteria > Actinomycetota > Coriobacteriia > Coriobacteriales > Atopobiaceae > Parolsenella. The sequence goes on along the minus strand of CAVJWS010000031.1, from coordinate 4,617 downwards.
TCGTTGCCGCGAGACCAGCTGAGCACCACGCGCGCCGCCGGGTCTACCAGCGAGGCGCCGATGGCAAAGGCGTTGATCTCGGCCATGGTGCCGAGGATGGGATAGTAGGCGCGGTAGCCGATGCGGTGGTTGTCCGCCATGCTCGCGGCGAGCGCCCCGAGGATGAACTTTGCCTCGTACATCTTGCCGTAGTAGGAGCGCACGAGCAGGTGCGGCAGGCCCACCGAGCAGTTGAGGAAGCGCACGTTGGGGTAGCGAACGGCCGCCTTCACGGAGAGGTCCATGAGCGAGGGCGAGGTGGTGAAGACCACGCTGGAGCCGCCGCTCACCGCGCAGTCCACGGCCTCGTTGAAGTCCTCCTCGGTGTCGCGCCCCTCAAAGACCGAGGTGCGCACGATGCCGCCGAAGTAGTCCTCCAGGTGCTGGCGGCCCAGGTCGTGGGCGTAGGCCCAGCCAGACTCGCGAATGAGGCGGTCGTGGATGAAGCTCACGCGCAAAGGGCGGCGCTCGGTGTAGGTGGTCTTGCCCATGAAGAAGCTGAGCACGCCCGAGGACGCGCCGGCCGCACCGCCCTGCTCCTCGTCCGGCGAGGGCGACTCCACGAGGTCCACCTTCTCGCTGTCAGACTTGCCCTCCATCACGAGCTCGCGCCAGATGAGGCCCAGACGGTCGATGACGATGGACGAGGGGACGTCCAGGATGCGGTCCTGCGTGTAGACGCCCAGGTAGACGAGCATGGCGTCGGCCGGCGTGATGTCGAGGTGGTCTCCGCCGGCGCGCGCGTAGGCGTTGGCGAAGAACAGGTAGCTCTGGCGCAGGTAGTCCACCGCGTCGGGCGGCCAGGGCGCGGAGAGGTCGTGGCCAAAGGCGGCGGCGAGCTTCTTGTAGGAGCCCTCGCGCGAGAACTCGATGTCGTAGATGGGGCAGGCGCGCCAGAACTCGCAGAACTCGCCGTAGAGGCGACGCTCGGAGCCCTCCCAACGGCTCGGGTAGAGGCGCGTGACCTCGGCCATGACGGTGTGGGCGCCCAGGTACTTGAGGACGCTCACCCGCTTGTTGCCCTCTTGCACGTAAAAGCGGTGCATGAACTCCGTGACGCGGATGGGGTCGCGGTAGCCCTCCTCCACCTGGATGTCGTAGAGGCGGCTCCACTTGATGGCAAACTCGGAGTCCGGCTCGAGCAACGGCATGAAGGTCCGCGAGAAGGCACCCTGGCGGCCGCGCGTGACGGTGCCCACCACCATGTCGAGCGGGATCTCGATGGTCCCGCACGCCTCGCGGGCATCGGTCTGGCCCTCGAGGATGATGCCCTCGAGGTCTGTGAGGAAGGGGTGGCGGCCCTCGGCGACGGCGCGGCGGGCGTCCTGCTCGCCGCGCTTGAGGGCCTTGCGGTATGCGTCTGCCATCTTGGCGCTCCTCGTTGGTTTGGCGCCTGGCGAGCCCCGAAGGACGCGGGCCGTCTTGGGTAAGGAAGGGGCCTGTTGCTCGGCAGGGGGGAGGCCGTGCAACGGGCGCGGTCCGCATCCTTGGGGACTCGCCAGGCAAAGGTGGGCGCACGCGATGGCGCCCGCAGCGGCGCCGCTAGGCGCCCATGGTCACGGTCACGCGGACGGTGCTGCCGACAGGTGCCACCGGGAGCACCTGGCCTTCCACACGCTCGCCGTCCACGCTCATGGACACGACGCCCTTCTGGACGCGGTTGGGGTTCTCCACCTGAATGAGGTAGGTGGCGCCGCGGTACTTGCGCGTGAAGGAGAAGCCCTCCCACTCGTGCGGCACGCAGGGGTCCACCATGAGGCCCTCGAGCGTGGGCTTGAGGCCCAGGATGTACTGCGAGACGTTCACGAAGGTCCAGGCGGCGGTGCCGGTGAGCCAGGAGTTCTTGCCCTGGCCGAAGTTCACCGCGTCGCGGCCGGCCACCATCTGCGAGTACACATAGGGCTCGGTGGCGTGGCGGGCGGCCTTGTCCTGCAGGTAGGCGGGGCAGATCTTGCGGTAGACCTCAAAGGCGCGCTCACCGTGGCCCAGCTGCGTCTCGGCGATGGAGACCCAGGGGTTGTTGTGGCAGAAGATGCCGCCGTTCTCCTTGTAGCCGGGCGGGTAGCTGGAGACCTCGCCCAGCTCCTTGTGGTACTCGGAGTAGGCCGGCTGGAAGATCATCACGCCGTACTCGGTGTCGAGCCGCTCGGCAACCGAGGCAAGGGCGCGCTCGGCGTGGCCGTTCCAGAGGCCCACGCCGGCCAGCGGCGCAAAGCCCTGGGGCTCGATGTAGATCTGGCCCTCCTCGCACTCGGCCGACCCCACCTTGTTGCCTGCGGCGTCGTAGGCGCGCACGAACCACTCGCCGTCCCAACCGTCGGTGTCGATGGCGTGCTCCATCTCGGCCGCGGCCTGGCGGGCGCGCTCGGCCTCGGCGGCGTTGCCGCTCACCTCGGCGATGTCGGCGTACTCGCGCGCGTACTTCACGAACATCGCCGCGATGAAGACCGACTCGGCCACGGGGCCCTCGGAGGGGCCGGTGGTCTGGAAGCTCTCGCCCGGCTCCTCGGAGAAGCAGTTGAGGTTGAGGCAGTCGTTCCAGTCGGCGCGACCGATGAGCGGCAGGCGGTGGGGGCCGAGGTTGGCCAGCGTGTAGTCAACCGAGCGCGTGAGGTGCTCGAACAGCGAGCGCGCGGAGGCCTCGTCGTTGTCGAAGGGCACCATCTCGGCCAGGATGGAGTAGTCGCCCGTCTCGCGCAGGTAGGCGGAGACGCCGGCGACGAGCCACAGCGGGTCGTCGTTGAAGCCGCTGCCGATGTCGGAGTTGCCCTTCTTGGTGAGCGGCTGGTACTGGTGGTAGGCCGAGCCGTCGGCCTTCTGGGTGGCCGCGATGTCGAGGATGCGCTGGCGCGCGGCGGACGGGATGAGGTGCACGAAGCCGAGCAGGTCCTGGTTGGAGTCGCGGAAGCCCATGCCGCGGCCGATGCCGCTCTCGTAGTAGCTGGCCGAGCGGCTCATGTTGAAGGTGACCATGCACTGGTACTGGTTCCAGACGTTGACCATGCGGTCCACGCGCGCGTCGGGCGTCTGCACGCTGTAGGTGGAGAGCAACTCGTCCCAGTAGGCGCGCAGCTCGGCAAAGGCGCTGTCCACCTGCTCGTCGGTGGCGTAGCGCGAAGCCATCGCCTCGGCGCGTTCGCGGTTGACCACGCCCTTGGACTCCCACTTGGCGTCGCGCGGGTTCTCCACGTAGCCCAGCACGAAGGTGGCCGTCCAGCTCTCGCCAGCGGCAAGCTCCACGTTGAGCTGGTGGGCCGCGATGGGGCTCCAGCCCGAGGCCACCGAGCCCGCGCAGGCGCCGGCAGCCACGGCCTCCGGCGTGTCGGGGCCGTTGTAGGCGCCCAGGAAGGAGGCGCGGTCGGTGTCAAAGCCGGCCACCTCGCGGTTCACCGTGAAGAAGGCAAAGTGGTCGCGGCGCTCGCGGTACTCGGTCTTGTGGATGAGCATGGGGCCGTGGACCTCGACCTCGCCGGTGCTGAGGTTGCGCTGGAAGTTGCGGTCGTCCTCGTCGGCGTTCCACAGGCACCACTCCACGTAGGAGAAGACCTTGAGGCTCTTGGGCGCGTCGGTCTCGTTTTTGAGCGTGAGGCGCATGAGGTGGCAGGCGTCGTCCACGGGCACGAAGTTCAGCACCTCGGCGGCCATGCCCATCTTCTTGCCACTGAGCACGGTGTAGCCCATGCCGTGGCGGCACTCGTAGGAATCCAGCGGGGTGCGAGTGGGCTGCCAGCCAGGGTTCCAGACGGTGTCACCGTCCTTGATATAGAGGTAGCGACCGTTGTTGTCGGCCGGGACGTTGTTGTAGCGGTAGCGGGTGATGCGGCGCAGCTTGGCGTCGCGGTAGAAGCTGTAGCCGCCGCCGGTGTTTGAGATGAGCGAGAAGAAGCCGTTGGTGCCTAGGTAGTTGATCCAGGGCAGCGGGGTCTTGGGCGTCATGATGACGTACTCGCGGCGCTCGTCGTCAAAGTGGCCGAACTCGGTGTCTGCCATGCGTGTTCCTTCCGGGTAGTTCTTGCGGGGCGCAGCCGGGCAGCCGCCCTGACCTCGAGGTTATTGGCCGCAAGCCAATACGGCCATGGGAGCCGGCCGCATGCGCCCGCAAGGGGCGCGCGGCTGGCCGCCCAAAGGGACGGCCCGGCTGGCCGAACAACCGCTAGGGGGGGGTACGGTCGCCCGGCCGGCCAGGGCCGCCGGATGAATCCTCGGGCACCTACTGGCGCTCGAAGACGGGGATGGACTCAAGCGGGGCCGCGGCGGTGATGGTCTGGCCACCCTCGTAGACATGGCCGTCACGGACGTCGGTCCACGTGCCGGCCGGCAGGTAGACCTCGCGCTCCCACATGTCCTCGTACAGGATGGGCGCCACGAGCAGCTTGTCGCCGAACATGTACTGGTCGTAGAGGTCCCAGCACTTCTCGTCTGCGGGGAAGGAGTAGAACATCGGGCGCAGCAGCGGGGCGCCGGTCTCGTGGGCCTCGTCGAAGAGCTGCTTGATATAGGGCTTCATGGCCAGGCGCACGTCCAGGTAGTCGCGCATGATCTTGAAGTTCTTCTCGCCGTAGCTCCACAGCTCGTTGG
>CAVJWS010000030.1:0-20691 GCA_963653485.1 Prevotella sp. CAG:279 | reverse complement strand
CCCAGAAGGGCCTCGGCATCGCCGACGAGCACGACGGCGTCTGGATGCCCGGCGTCCTCTCCCGCAAGAAGCAGGTTGCCGCCCCCATCATGGCCGCCGCCGAGTAGGAGCCAACGTGTCGCTGAGCCCCGAGCCCATCATCACCGAAGAGATCCTGGCCGAGGAGCGCGCCCTGCGCCGCGTTGAGCGCAGGGACGCCCGCAGGGAAATCACCTCGAACGGAACCATCGCCGCCGCGGTCATGGTGCTTGCCGCCATCCTCGCGGTGATCGTGGCCAACACGCCGGCCTACGAGGCCGTCCACCACTTCTTCGAGACGCCCCTGGGCATCCAGATCGGTGGCTGGAGCGCGAGCCTTACGCTCGAGCAGTTCGTGAACGACTTCCTCATGGCCATCTTCTTTTTGCTCGTGGGCATCGAGCTCAAGTACGAGATGACCGTGGGCCAGCTGCGCCGCCCGCGCCAGGCCGCCCTGCCGATGTTGGCGGCCGTGGGCGGCGTGGCCGTGCCCTCGCTCATCTACATGCTCCTGAACCTGGGGGCGGGCGGGGCGCCCCACGGCTGGGCCGTCCCCATGGCCACCGACATTGCGTTTGCCCTCGGCATCATGTCGCTTCTTGGAGACCGCGTGGCCCCCGCCACCAAGGTCTTCTTCTCCACCCTGGCCATCGCCGACGACATCCTCGCCATCATCGTCATCGCCGTCTTCTACGGCCAGACGCCGAGCGTGCCGTGGGTGGCCGCCTCCCTTGGCTGCATCGCGGTGCTCGCGGCCCTGCACCGCATGCGCGTCTACGCCTCGCGTTGGTACATCATGGTGGGCCTCGTGCTGTGGGCGTGCATGTTCAACTCGGGCATCCACGCCACGCTCGCCGGCGTCATCCTGGCGCTGTTCCTTCCCGCCAAGAGCGACATCCGCCTCTCGGCCCTGCGCGATTGGCTGGGCACCAAGGCCGACGTGCTCGAGGACGTCTATGACGAGGAGGCCCACGTCCTGGGCCAGCACGACTTCACGGCCGGCGCCAAGCAGGTCGAGCGCGTGCTGCACCACGTGTCGCCGCCGCTCGAGCGCGTGGAGAACGGCATCTCGGTGGCGGTGAACTTCTTCATCCTGCCGCTCTTTGCCTTCGTGAACGCCCAGGTGTGCCTCGTGGGCGCGGACCCGGCGGCCATCATCGCCGACCCGGTGACCCGCGGCGTCTTCCTGGGCGCGTTCCTCGGCAAGCCCATCGGCATCATTGGCGTGACCTTCGTGCTGGTGAAGGTGGGCTTTGCCAAGCTGCCCGTCGGCGTGGATTGGAAGCAGATCGTGGGCGTGGGCCTCATGGGCGGCCTGGGCTTCACCATGTCCATCCTCATCGCGGGCCTGGCCTTTGAGGCCGAGGCCGAGGTACTGGCCGCAAAGTGCGCCATCCTGGCGTGCTCGGTGGCCGCCGCGATCGTGGGCAGCCTCTACATATTGGTGGCCACGCGCAAGCCGGCCGCCGCGGAAGGGGAGGAGTAGCCCATGCAGGCACCCTACGTGGCCAATTCGGACGAATACGGCGAGCTCCAGCGCTTCGTGGACTCGCTGTTTTTGAGCGAGCAGTACGTGGACAACGTCGACGTGCAGGTGCGCGCCGAGATGCTCGACCTCTCAGATGACCTCATGGAGGTCATCTCGATGCTGCCGAGCGGCATCTACGAGCGCGCCCGCATTGCCGACCAGTTTAATTCGGCGCTCGCGGCCCACGGCTGGGCCCAGCGCTTTGGTACGGTGGAGTAAGACGATCACGGCTCCGGCGCGCCTGTGGCCAAGCCAGGGGAGCGCCGCGGCATCGGTCCTTCAGCGATTGGAGACAAGATGGCAAGCGTCTACGAGGACATGACCACCCAGCAGCTCGACGAGGAGATTGCCAAGCTCGAGGCCGCGGTTGAGGAGCTCCGCGCCAAGAACCTCAGCCTCGACATGGCGCGCGGCAAGCCCAGCCCCGAGCAGGTTGACCTCTCGCGCCCCATGCTGGACGTGCTCACCTCCGCCTCCGAGCTGGTGGACGAGGGCGTTGACGCCGCCAACTACGGCGGCCCCGACGGCATGCCCGCCGCCCGCCGCCTCATGGCCGAGCTCATCGGCGCCGAGCCGGCCAACCTGGTGCTGGGCGGCTCCTCCAGCCTCAACATGATGTACGACGTGGTCATGCACGGCTGGAACTTTGGCGTGCGCGGCTGCGAGCCCCAGCGCAAGCAGGCCGAGCGCGGCGCCGTGAAGTTCCTCTGCCCGAGCCCCGGCTACGACCGCCACTTTGCCGTGAGCGCCACCATCGGCTTTGAGAACGTGGCCGTCCCGATGCTGGCTGACGGCCCCGACATGGACGAGGTGCAGCGCCTGGTTGAGTCCGACGCCTCCGTCAAGGGCATCTGGTGCGTCCCCAAGTACTCCAACCCCACCGGCGTCACCTTCTCCGACGAGGTCGTGCGCCGCTTTGCCGCCCTCAAGCCGGCCGCGCCTGACTTCCGCATCTTCTGGGACAACGCCTACGTGGTCCACGAGCTCACGGACACCCCCGACCAGCTGCTCGAGATTTTTGGCGCCGTGGCCGAGGCCGGCAACGATGACCTGGTCTACGAGTTCGCCTCCACGAGCAAGGTGACCTTCCCCGGCTCCGGCATCGCCTGCGTGGCCGCCAGCGCCGGCGACATCGCCGAGCTCAAGGCCACCTTTGGCATCGAGCGCGTGTGCTCAGACAAGCTGATGCAGCTCGCCCACGTGCGCTGGCTCAAGGACGCCGCCGGCGTGCGCGCCCACATGGCCAAGCAGGCCGAGGTGCTGCGCCCGCGCTTTGACCTCGTGGAGTCCAAGCTCACCGAGGGCCTGGGCGAGCTGGGCTGCGCCAGCTGGTCCCACCCCAAGGGCGGCTACTTCGTCTCCTTTGACGGACCGGCTGGCTCGGCCAAGCGCATCGTGGCCCTGGCGGCCGAGCTTGGCGTGAAGATGACGGGCGCCGGCGCCACCTGGCCCTACGGCAATGACCCGGCCGACACCAACATCCGCATCGCGCCGTCCTACCCCACGCTCGAGGACCTGGGCGGGGCGCTCGACGTCTTCGTGGCCTGTGTGCGCCTCGTGTCGGCGCAGCTTGCCCGCGAGGCTCGCTAAGGGCAGCCTTGCGCAAACCTGAGGTATCATGACCTGCATCTGCGCCCGGCGAACTTGCCCGGGCGCATCGCATCAGAGGGAAAGTGCCTGCTAGCGCGGGCAGGAGGGACTAGATTCGATGGCATCTGGGTCTAAGGGGACCACGGACGCGAAGGCGACCGAAGACGATAAGCTCGAGGCCATGCAGGCCGGGCAGGGCGCTGAAGCCGTGACCGAGAAGGCTGGCGAGGGCGCTCCCGCCACCTCCGAGAAGGCCGAAGAGGCCGCCGAGTCCGGCGCTGCCGGCGCTGCCGCCGAGTCCGAGGCCGCAGACGCGGCGAAGAGCTCGGAAGGCGCTGCCGAAAGGCTCGCCCAGCTCAGTCCCAAGCTGGCCAAGAAGGCCGCCAAGAAGGCCAAGAGGGCCGCGGAGAAGGCTGCCGAGGAAGAGGCCGCGGCCGCAGCCGCCGCCGAGCGCGAGGAGAAGGCCAGCGTGCCCACCGCCCGCCGTTCGGCCGTGTTCGTGGGCGTGATCCTCGTCTCGGTCATCATGGTTGGCTCCTGCCTGCTGCCCTCGCTTTCGGCCATCATCTCGGGCATCCAGAACGCCCAGGAGAGTGCGGAGACATCAAGCGCCACCGAGGACGCGAGCGACGACGCCGAGACCGACAGCGACACTGAACGGGCCGAGACCACCAACTCCTATATGGACAGCCTGGACGAGACCTACCAGCCCAAGGTCGACGCCCTCGAGTCCAAGCTCGAGGAGAACGCCGAGGACAAGGCCACCCTCATCAACCTCGCCAACACCTACCTCAAGTGGGCCGACACCGGCCGCAACTACGCCTCCTCGGACACCGACACCGAGCACGTGAACGAGCTGCTCACCAAGGCCGAGGGCTACTACGACAGCTACCTCAAGCTCGACGACGCGAGCGCCGCCCGCGTGAGCCGTGCTCTTTGCCAGTACTATCTTGGTGAGACCGACGCGGCCGTCGCCGCCCTCAAGGAGGTCGCCGAGAAGGACGAGTCCTACGCCCCGGCGTGGACCAACCTCGGCATGGTCTATGACGAGACCGGCGACACCGAGAAGGCAAAGGAGGCCTTCAACAAGGCCCTCGAGGTAGACCCGAACGACACCTATGGGCTGCAGAGCTACGCAAGCTCCCAGCTCTCGTCCATCGAAAGCGAAGAGGAAGCGGCCACCACGGCCGAGGCCTCGGAATAAGGAGGGGAAGGTATGGACCTTTCCATTAGCAGGAGCCAAGAGGCCGGCGTCGAGCGCGTGAGCGTCGTCGGCGAGGTTGACGTGTCCAACGCCTCCGAGCTGCGCGAGGCCCTCGACGCCACGCTGGAGCAGGGCCCTGCCGCCCTCACCGTCGACATGGCCCAGGTCGCCTACATCGACTCCACCGGCATCGGCGTGCTCGTGGGCGCCGCCACCCGCGCCGCGGAAGGCGGCGTCGCCTTCTCCGTGGCCAACCCCCAGGCAAACGTCAAGCGCGTGCTCGGCCTTTTGGGCGTCGAGCAGCAGCTGCACCTCGAAGACTAGCTAGTGCGCCGCAGGCGCGGCGAGGCCCAAGGAGGCATACGTGTTCGGCATCGGAGACCAAGAGCTCTTCCTCATCATCCTGTTCGCATTCTTGCTGTTCGGGCCCGACAAGCTCCCCGGTATGGGGCGCACCATCGGCCGTGCCCTGCGCCAGTTCAAGAACGCGCAGGAAGGCGTGACCAAGGTCGTTCAGACAGAGATCATCGACCCCATCCAGAACGTGGCCGAGACCGAGAACGGCAAGGCCGCCGCCAAGGCCCAGGCCGAGGACGCCGACCTCACCGAGGAGGAGGTGGCCGCCGCCAAGCCTGCCGAGACCTTCGCCGAGCGCCGTGCGCGCCTGGCCGCCGAGAAGGCCGCGGCGCAGGCCGCAGACGCCGCGCCCGCCACGGAGGCCGACGCCGACTCCGACGCTGACGCCGACGCCCCCGAGGCCGGCGAGCCTGAGCCCGAGGCCGAAGAGGCCAAGCCCGCCCCCACCTCCGTCGCGGCCCTCTACGGCCTCGACGACGATGACGAAGACGACCTCGAAGACGAGGAGGACGCGTAATGCCCGTCGGACCCGCACGCATGCCGCTGCTCGATCACCTGAGCGAGCTCAGGCGGCGACTCACCATCATCGTTATCTGCATCCTCGTGACCACCTGCGTCATCTACGTGGCCTCGCCGACGCTCATCCAGCTGCTCATCGACCCGGTGCGCGAGTTCATGCCCGACGGCGGCAAGCTCTACGTCACCACGGCGCTCGGCGGCTTCACGCTCAGGTTCAAGGTGGCGGCCTTCTTCGCCGTCATCGTGTGCTGCCCCATCATCATCTTCCAGTGCCTGGGCTTCTTCATGCCGGCGCTGCGCCCCAGCGAGCAGAAGTGGGTCACACCCACGGTGGCGGCGCTGGTGTTCCTCTTCTTCTTTGGCATGCTGTTCTGCTACTTCGTCATTCTGCAAGCGACCTTTAGCTGGATGCTCGACCAGACGGTGGACTTCGCCGAGGTCTTTGCCAACGCCGAGGACTACATCAACATCATCATGCTGCTCGAGCTGGGCTTTGGCGCCGCCTTTGAGCTGCCGCTGGTGATCTTCTACCTCTCCATCTTCCACCTCGTGCCCTACAAGACCCTGCGCGAGCAGTGGCGCTACATCTACGTGGGCCTGCTCATCGGCTCGGCCGTGGTCACGCCCGACGCCAGCCCGGTCACGATGTTCCTCATGTTCGGCGCCGTGGTCGTGCTCTACGAGCTCTCCCTGTTCTTCGCCCGCCGCGTGCTCATCGCCCGCGACGGCAAGGAGTCGCTCAAGTGGACGCGCGAGGAGTACTCCGAGCACAAGTTCAACGACGAGGACTAGCCTATGAAGCTCGTCATTACCGAGAAGAACGACGCCGCCGAGAAGATCGCGGCGCTGCTTTCCGAGGCCGGCAAGCCCAAGAAGGACAAGGTCTACGACACGCCCGTCTACCGCTTCACGCGCGACGGCGAGGAGTGGGTGACCATCGGCCTGCGCGGCCACATCCTGGCCCCGGATTTCCCCGCCGAGCTCAAGTTCTCTGACTCGCAGGGCTGGTACGCCGTCTCCTCCGAGGGCGAGGTCATGCCCGCCGACGTGCCGGACGGCCTGGCCCGCCCGCCGTTCAAGAAGAAGAAGCCCTTCCTCGAGGACGGCGTGGACATCAAGGGCTGGAAGGTCCCGAGCCTGCCCTACCTCGTGTGGGCGCCCATCGAGAAGCTCCCGGCCGAGAAGGGCATCATCCGCGCCCTCAAGAACCTCGCCAAGAAGGCCGACTCGGTGGTCATCGGCACCGACTTCGACCGCGAGGGCGAGCTCATCGGCTCCGACGCCCTGGCGCAGGTCCTCGAGGTGAACCCCGAGGTGCCCGTCACGCGCGCCCGCTACTCTGCCTACACCCGCGGCGAGATTGAGCACGCCTTCGCAAACCTGGTGGAGCTGGACCAAAACCTCGCTGACGCCGGTGAGAGCCGCCAGTACATCGACCTCATCTGGGGCGCGGCCCTCACGCGCTACCTCACCATGGCCCGCTTCGGCGGCTTTGGCAACGTGCGCAGCGCCGGCCGCGTGCAGACGCCCACCCTGGCCCTCGTGGTGGAGCGCGAGCGCGAGCGCCTGGCCTTCGTCCCCGAGGACTACTGGGTCATCAACGGCCGTGCCGGCGAGAAGGGCGCCTCCGAGGACGAGCGCTTCAAGATCGCCCACGCCCAGGGCCGCTTCACCGACGAGGCCGCGGCCAACGCCGCCTTCGGCCACGTGGACGGCGCCACCACCGGCACCGTCACGGCCGTGACCAAGAAGAGCCGCACCCAGCGCCCGCCCGCGCCCTTCAACACCACCTCGCTGCAGGCCGCAGCCGCCGCGGAGGGCATCTCGCCGGCGCGCGCCATGCGCCTGGCCGAGAGCCTCTACATGGACGGCCTCATCTCCTACCCGCGCGTGGACAACACCGTCTACCCGCCCTCGCTCGACCTGCGCGCCACGGCCAAGATGCTCGCGGGCGTGCCGCAGTACGCGCCCTACGTGGCCCAGCTCACCGCCGCGCCCGAGATGCACGCCACTCGCGGCAAGCAGTTCGACACGGACCACCCGCCCATCTACCCCACGGGCGTGGCCGACCCCTCCAAGCTCGAGCCTGCCGAGTGGAAGCTCTACAACCTCATCGCCCGCCGCTTCCTGGCAACGCTTTCCGACCCGGCCGTGATAGAGGGCACCAAGCTCTCCATCGACGTCGCCGGCGAGCCCTTCCAGGCCAGCGGAGACGTGCTCACCACGCCGGGCTTCCGCGCCATCTACCCCTTTGGCCTCAAGAAGGACGAGCAGCTCCCGCAGCTGGCCGAGGGCGACTCGGTGGACGTCTTTGGCCTCACCCTCGAGGCCAAGCAGACCGAGCCGCCCGCGCGCTACAGCCAGGGCAAGCTCATCCAGGAGATGGAGAAGCGCGGCCTGGGCACCAAGTCCACCCGCGCCAGCATCATCGAGCGCCTCTACACGGTGAAGTACCTCAAGAACGACCCGGTGGAGCCCAGCCAGCTCGGCATGGCCATCATCGACGCCCTGCACGAGTTCGCCCCGCGCATCACCACGCCGGAGATGACGAGCGAGCTCGAGCAGGACATGACCAAGGTGGCCCAGGGCCAGGACTCCCAGGACCAGGTGGTCTACCACTCCCGCGCCCTGCTCGCCGGCATGCTCGATGCCCTCATCGAGCACAAGGACGACCTGGGCGAGGCCATCGCCGACGCCGTCACGGCCGACGCGCGCGTGGGGGCATGTCCCAAGTGCGGCAAGGACCTCGTGGTGAAGTCCAGCGCCAAGACCCGCGGCAGCTTCGTGGGCTGCATGGGCTGGCCCGACTGCGACGTCACCTACCCGCTGCCGAGCGGCGTGCGCTACGAGGCGCTCGAGGGCGAAGCCGCGGTGTGCCCGGAGTGCGGCGCCCCGCGCATCAAGTGCAAGCCCTTCCGCGCCAAGGCGTACGAGATCTGCATCAACCCGCAGTGCCCCACCAACTACGAGCCCGATCTCAAGGTGGGCGCCTGCAAGGCCTGCGCAGAGGCGGGCCGTGTTGGCGAGCTCATCGCCCACAAGAGCGAGCGCAGCGGCAAGCGCTTCATCCGCTGCACCAACTACGACGAGTGCGGCACGAGCTACCCGCTGCCGGCCCGCGGCAAGCTCACCGCCACCGACGAGACCTGCCCTGAGTGCGGCGCGCCCATGATCGTGGTGGAGACAGCGCGTGGCCCGTGGAAGAAGTGCGTGAACATGGACTGCCCCACCAACGAGCGCAAGATGCCCGCCCGTGGGCGCGGCGCGCGTTCGGGCGCTGCGGCCAAGTCCGGCGCCAAGGCCGCCACGAAGAAGGCGCCTGCCAAGAAGACCACTGCGAAGAAGACCGCCAAGAAGGGCGCGTCTGCTTCCAAGAAGGCCAGCGAGTAGGGTAGGGGGCGCGATGTTTGACGTGACGCCGCAGCCGGCCGGCCTCGAGCGCGTGCGCTTCGTGGCCGCCGACATGGACCACACCCTGCTCATGGAGGACTCGAGCCTGCCCGAGGGCCTCGAGCGGCGCATCGATGAGCTCGCCGAGCTGGGCGTGACCTTCTCCGCGGCAAGCGGCAGGCCCCTCTACACCCTGCAGGACCTGCTGGGGCACCTCGCGGACAAGATCATGTTCATCGGCGACAACGGCGGCGTGATTTCGCGTTTTGGCGAACCAATCTACCAGGCGGACATGCCGGTTGAGACCTACCGCGCCCTGGCGCGGGCCACTCACGCGCAGGACGGCATCGGCCTCGTCTGCGCCATCGACGCCTGCTACACCGAGCCCGCGGCCAAGCCCTACGAGGACTTCTTCCGCCAGTTCTACACGCGCATCGTCTACGTGGACGACCTCGAGCAGGTGAGCGCGCCGGCCGACAAGTTCACCGTCTTCTTCCCCGGCAACGACGCCCTCGAGCGCTGTCATGAGATCATGGAGAGCGTGGACGACAAGCTCTCCTACGCCTGCGGAGACGTCATGTGGCTCGACGTCATGCCAGACGGCGTCAACAAGGGCAGCGCCATGCGCCGCGTGAGCGAGCTGCTTGGCATCGGCCTGGACGAGATGTGCGCCTTTGGCGACGCCACCAACGACGCCGAGATGATCGACGAGGTCGGCTTTGGCTACGTCATGGCCAATGCCGGCGAGGTCATGGCCCCGCACGCCCGCCTGGTGGCCCCGCCCAACGACGAGCGCGGCGTGCTGCAGGTCATGGACCAGATCATCGCCGCAAGGCAGGCGCTGTAGATGGCCGAGCACGAGGAGAACGTGGCTGCCTGCGTCTGCGAGGTTGCGGATGCCGATTCGTACGCGAGCCGTGGCCTGTTCCTGACGTTTGAGGGCGTGGACGGCGCCGGCAAGTCAACGCAGGTGGCCATGCTGGTGGAGCGCCTCGAGGCCGCGGGCCACGAGGTCGTGAGTCTGCGCGAGCCGGGCGGCACCACCATCTCCGAGAAGATTCGCGCCCTGCTCCTCTCGCCTGAGAACTCCGAGATGTCGCCCGAGTGCGAGCTGCTGCTCTTTGAGGCCTCCCGCGCCCAGCTCGTGCGCGAGGTGATTGAGCCTGCGCTCGCGCGCGGCGCCATGGTGGTCTGCGACCGCTTCTACGACTCCACCCACGCCTACCAGGCCGGCGGCCGCGGCTTTGACGACGCCCTCGTGCGCCGCGCCAACGAGCTTGGGAGCTGCGGCCTTGTGCCCGACGTGACGCTTGTGCTCGACATGGACCCGGCCGAGGCCTTCTCGCGCGCGGGCCAGCGCGGCGAGCATGACCGCATGGAGGCCGAGGGCCTGGCCTTCCAGCAGCGCGTCCGCGCCGACTACCTCGCCCTTGCCGAGGCCGAGCCCGCCCGCGTGCGTCTCGTGAGCGCCGCCGGCACGCCCGAGCAGGTGGCCGCATCCATCGATGCCGTGCTGGCCGAGGTCGGCCTGCTTGGCGGGGCCGCCACGAGCGAGGCCTCCCGTGACTAGCGCGGCGGCCGAGCCGCGCGCCCTCGAGCGTCTCGTGGGCCAGCCGCGCGTGCGCGAGTACCTGCGCGCCGCCGTGACCGAGCACCGCGTGGGCCACGCCTACCTGTTCCTCGGCGCCCCCGGCTGCGGCCAGGCCGAGGCCGCCATGGCGCTCGCCCAGTGCGTCATCTGCGAGCACGACGGCTGCGACGCCTGCGACGAGTGCATCCGCGTGGCGCACAAGACCCACCCCGACGTCCACTGGATCGCCCCCGAGGGCGCCTCGGGCTATGTGGTGGACCAGGTGCGCTCGCTCATCGAGGACGTCTCGCTTGCCCCCATTCGCGCCACTGCCAAGGTCTACGTCATGGAGCGCGTGGAGACCCTGCGCGACGCCTCCGCAAACGCCCTGCTCAAGACCATCGAGGAGCCGCCTGCGGGCGTCGTCTTCATCCTCATGGCCCGCACGGCCGACTCGGTGCTGCCCACCATCGTCTCGCGCTGCCAGCTCGTTCCCTTCCGCGTGAGCGAGCCTGCCGAGGCAGCGCGTCGCGTGGCCCTCACCGTGGGCATCTCCGAAGACGACCCGGCGGCCCGCATCGCCCTTGCGGTGGCCGGCACCCCCGAGCGCGCCTGCGACTACCTGCGCACCCCGGCCCGCCGCGAGGCCCGCCGCCTCATGGTGCGCACGCTGGGCGAGCTCGCCCGCGACGACTCCTGGGACGTCCTGTGCGCCGCCCGCGACCTGGCGGCCGCCGCCAAGGTGGAGCTCGATGACGTGGTGGCCCAACAGACCCAAGAGGCCGAGGAGAACGCCGACTTCCTCTCCTCCAAGGCCCAAAAGCTCGTGGAGCAGCGCAACAAGCGCGAGCTAACCGCCCGCGAGCGTTCGGGTATCATGGAACTTCTATCGGCGGCCGAATCGCTGCTCAGAGACGTCCTTACGCGCCTCGAGGCCACGGGCGAGCCCATCGTCAACGCCGATTCCGAGGACGCGGTCTCACGCCTTGCCTCCGCCACCAATACCGCCGGCGCCCTTAAGGCGCTCGCGTGCGTGCGCGCCGCCGCAGACGACCTCGCCCGCAACGTATCACCCCAGCTGGCCCTCGAGGTCATGCTTCTTACTTGCAAGGAGGCACTATGCCCACCGTCATCCCGGTGAAATTCGCCTATGCCACGCGTGAGCTGTGGTTTGACCCGTCCGATACCGGCGCCGTAGAGGGCGACCACGTCGTCTGCTCAACCGAGCGCGGCCGCGAGCTGGGTCTGGCTACGGCCGACCCCTACGAGGTGGACGAAGCCGAGCTCAAGCGCAAGACCGACGGCGCGGCCCTCAAGGCCGTGATGCGCGTGGCCACCGACGAGGACCTGGAGCTTGCCGACAAGCTCGCCCAGAAGGGCGATGCGGCCATGCCCGTCTTCCGCCGCCTCGTCTCCAAGAGCGGCCTGGACATGAAGCCCGTGGGCGTGGAGTACCTCTTTGGCGGCGAGAAGGTCGTGTGCTACTTCTCGGCCGATGACCGCGTGGACTTCCGCCAGCTCGTGCGCGACCTCTCCCGCGAGCTGCACGAGCGCGTCGACATGCGCCAGGTGGGCGTGCGCGAGGAGGCGGCCTTTGTGGGCGGCTTTGGCCACTGCGGCCAGGAGCTGTGCTGCGCGCGCTTTGGCAGCGGCTTTGAGCCGGTCTCCATCCGCATGGCCAAGGAGCAGGACCTGCCGCTCAACTCCAACAAGATCAGTGGCGCCTGCGGCCGCCTCATGTGCTGCCTGCGCTACGAGTTCGAGGCCTACCGCGACTTCAAGCAGCGCGCCCCCAAGAAGAACGCCGTGATCCAGACGCCGCTCGGCACGGCCAAGATCGTGGAGTACGACACCCCCAAGGAGCAGCTTGCCCTGCGCCTTGAGAACGGCAAGCAGATCCGCGTGCCGCTTGCGGAGATGCAGGCCAGCGAGGCCGCCTGCAAGAAGAGCGAGGAGCTGGGCTGCCCCTGCAGGCCCGACACCGTGCTGCGCGAGACGATGGACCGCCTGGCCAGCCCCGAGGTGCGCGCCGCGCTCGAGGAGCTCGACCGCAAGAACGGCCTCATCCCCGACCAGACCATCTCCGAGGACGACCTCTTCGTGACCGAGGAGCGCGGCGGCGGGCGTCGCCGTCGCAACAAGGGCGGCAACAAGGGCGCCGCCGCCGCGAACGCCGCGGCTGCCCCGAGCGAGGGCGAGGCCGGCGGCCGCAAGCGCCGTCGCCGCAAGACCGTTGAGGTTACGGGCGAGGCCGCCGAGCAGCTTCCGGGCCAGAACAACATGGACGAGGCCAAGCAGAGCGCGCCCGGCGAGGGCAGGCGCTCGCGTCGCCGCCGTCACCACGCCGAGGGCGAGGACGCCACGCCGCAGACGCGCGAGCGCCGCTCCATGGGCGCCGACCGCGATGGCCAGGGTGGCCGTGGCGGCCAGGATGCCGCCGGCAAGGACGGCCGTGGCGGCAGGGCGGCTGGCCAGGATGGCGTCGCCCAGCGCGGCGCCGGCAAGACGACAGACGGCCGCGGCGCGGACGGCGAGCAGGCCAAGTCCCGCCGCCGTCGCAGGCGCCCCGGCGACAAGGGCGGCCAGGCCACCGGCGAGCAGCCCGGCAGCCAGCAGCCCGAGGGCCAGCGCACCCGCCGCCCCGGCGACAAGGGCGGCAACACCGCCAACGGGCAGGCCAGCGGCCAGCGCGCCAACGCCGGCCAGGCCGGGGAGCAGCGAGGCAACGGCGGCAACGCCGGCGACTCCGCCGACGGCGCCCCCAAGCGCCGCCGTCGCCGCCACAAGCGCGGCGGCTCCGAGGGCAACGCCGACAGCGCCGAGTAGGCCCTCCGCGCCAAAGGACGAGGCAGGTGCGCGGCTTGTGGCGGCTCCGAGGGCGACCCCGTCGGCTACGATCGAGAACCCCGCGTCAACGAGCGGGACAACCGCGCAGCTTGTGGTGGCTCCGAGGACAACTCCGAAAGCCCCGACTAAGCCCCGCGTCAACGAGCGGGGTAAACTCGCAACCCACATAGCAAGACCCCAAGGGGCGCAGCTCAACCGGCTGCGCCCCTTCTGCATGCGTTCAACTTTTGGGGCGAACCCGGGCGAGGGCTACACTGGTCAGCGTTGACTGATTGGAAGGAGCCCTATGTCCGTTGCCGAAGACCTTGTCCTGCTCGACAAGCTACAGGCCCACCTGTTCGCCCACCGCCACGCGGTGACCTCCATCATGTTCGCCGGCGAGACCTGCGACCCGGCCAACGCCGGTGCCGCCCGCTCCGAGGCCCTGGCCACACTGGAGGAGGAGGCCCACGAGCTGCTGTGCTGCGCCTCCACCGGCGAGCTGCTCGGGCGCCTGTCCGCGGCTGGCGCCGCCGGCGAGCTCGACCAGACCCGCGCCGCCCAGGTGCGCGTCCTTGCCCGCGAGCGCTCCGAGCAGGTGGACGTCCCGGCCGAGGTGGCCGCCAACTACGCGCGCCTCACCAGCGAGGCCCAGCAGGTCTGGACGCGCGCCAAGGTTGCCAACGACTGGAAGAGCTTCGAGCCCTACCTGGACCGCATCGTCGCCGCCCGCCGCGAGATGGCGCTGCTGAGAAACCCGGGCCAGGACCCCTACGAGACCTTGCTCGACGAATACGAGCGCGGTACCTCGAAGAAGTTCTACGACGAGTTCTTCTCCCAGGTGAAGGACTGCGTGGTGCCGCTGGTGGCCGCCATGCAGGAGAAGGGCTGGCAGCCGAGCCGCGCCTGCATCGAGGGCCACTTCGGCCACGACGCCCAGATGGCGCTCGCCCGCGAGCTGGTTGAGCTCGAGGGCCTCGACATGGACTCGCTCTCCCTGGCCGAGACCGAGCACCCCTTCACCGACGCCGTCTGCAGCAGCCACGCCTACATCGCCACGCATGTGTACGAGGACGACGTCATCAGCAACGTCTACTCCATGCTGCACGAGGGCGGCCACGCCATGTACGAGCAGAACATCGCCGCCGCCTACGACTACACGGCGCTGAACGGCGGCGTCTCGAGCGGCGTGCACGAGAGCCAGAGCCGCTTCTTTGAGAACTACGTCGGCCGCTCAGAGGCCTTTGCCCCGGTGCTGCTGGCCGCGCTGCGCAAGCACTTCTCGGGCCGCTTTAACGCCGTGGACGCCCGCGAGCTCTACCTGGCCGTCAACCGCGCCGAGCCGGGCTTTGTCCGCACCGAGGCCGACGAGCTCACCTACCCGCTCCACGTGGTGATCCGCTACGAGATCGAGCAGCTGCTCGTTGCCGGCGAGGCCACGGCGGCCGACGTCCCGCGCCTGTGGAACGAGCGCTACAAGAGCTACCTGGGCCTCGATGTTCCCACCGACACGCTGGGCTGCCTGCAGGACGTCCACTGGTCGTGCGGAGACCTCGGCTACTTCCCGACCTACGCCCTGGGCGGGGCCTACGGCGCCCAGCTGCTCGGTGCCATGCGCACCGGCGGCATGGACTTTGACGCCGTGGTTGCGAGTGGTGACCTCGAGCCCATCCGCGCGTGGCTGCGCGAGCGCATCTGGCGCCACGGCCAGGACACCGAGCCGATGCCGCTCATCGAGGCCGCCTGCGGCGCGCCCTTCGACGCCGGCCACTACACCCGCTACCTCACGGAGAAGTTCTGCGGCATCTACGGCCTGTAGGGGAGCGCGCGGTCGTGCTGTTGCATAATTAAAGGGTTGAACTTAAACGTGCGAAGGCACGAAACGAAGGGGACTGAGCATGAAGTACTTTGGCACCGACGGCTTTCGCGGCCGCGCCAACGAGGGACTTACCGTAGACCACGCCTTTGCCATCGGCCGCTTCGTGGGCTGGTACTACGGCCTGCGCGAGGGCCGCAAGGCCAAGGTCGTCATCGGCAAGGACACGCGCCGCTCGAGCTACATGTTCGAGTACGCGCTGGGCGCGGGCCTGGTGGCCAGCGGCGCCGACGCCTACCTGCTCCACGTCACCACCACGCCTTCGGTGAGCTACGTGGTGCGCAGCGAGGACTTCGACTGCGGCATCATGATCACCGCCAGCCACAACCCCTACACCGACAACGGCATCAAGCTCATCAACTCGGGCGGCTACAAGATGGAGCCCGAGGTGCTCGAGATGGTGGAGGACTACATCGACGGCAAGACCGAGGTGCCCCTGGCCACCGGCGAGGACATCGGTCGCACCATCGACTACGTTGAGGGCCGCAACCGCTACATCGGCTTCCTCATCAGCTCGGCCAGCTTCTCGCTGCATGGCCTGCGCATCGGCCTGGATTGCGCCAACGGCGCCTCCACGCCCATCGCCAAGGGTGTTTTCGACGCGCTGGGCGCCAAGACCTACGTGGTCTCAAACGAGCCCAACGGCTTCAACATCAACCGCGGCTGCGGCTCCACCCACATCGAGCAGCTGCAGAACCTCGTGGCCGAGAAGGGCCTGGACGTGGGCTTTGCCTACGAC
Source organism: Prevotella sp. CAG:279 (assembly GCA_963653485.1). Classification (GTDB taxonomy): domain Bacteria; phylum Actinomycetota; class Coriobacteriia; order Coriobacteriales; family Atopobiaceae; genus Parolsenella. The sequence continues at coordinate 5,074 of CAVJWS010000030.1, read as the reverse complement.
GGCGATGCCGACCGCTGCATCGCGGTGGACGAGCACGGCAACGTGGCCGACGGCGACCTCATCATGTACGCCTGCGGCTCCTATATGTCCGAGAAGGGCCAGCTGGCCAACAACACCGTGGTCACGACCGTCATGAGCAACCTGGGCCTGTACAAGGCCTTTGAGCGCGCGGGCATTTCCTACGAGCAGACCGCGGTGGGCGACAAGTACGTGAGCGCCTGCATGACCGAGCACGGCTACTCGCTGGGTGGCGAGCAGAGCGGCCACGTCATCTTCTCCAAGTACAGCGCCACGGGCGACGGCATCAACACGAGCCTGCGCGTGCTCGAGGCCATGCTCGGCTCCAAGAAGACCCTGGCCGAGCTCACCGAGCCGGTGAAGATCTACCCACAGCTGCTCAAGAACGTCGTGGTGGCCGACAAGGACGCCGTGATGGCCGACGAGCGCGTGAAGGCCGCCGTGGCCGGCGTTGAGACCGCGCTTGAGGGCGAGGGCCGCGCGCTGGTCCGCGCGAGCGGCACCGAGCCGATGGTCCGCGTGATGGTGGAGGCCGCCACGCCCGCAATCTGCGAGCAATACGTCAACCAGGTGGTTGAGGTCATCGAGAGCCTGTAGCACGCAAGCGCCCGTCGGCAGCCCGGCGGGCCTTCTTTTACGGGCGGCACGGGTTGCCGCGAGTGCGAGGCACACGGCGGGGTAACGCGCGCGGCGTGCTCTCGCCATGCTCGCCTTGCACGGTTCGTGCGGGCAATAAATACGAGGTAGAAGGGCGTATCGATGAGGCTCATCCTGTCTGATATCGACGGCACCATCATGCCGTGGGGCACCACGGTGGTGCCGCAGCGCATCCATGAGGCGTTCCGCTTCGCGCGCGAGCAGGGCTGCGCGGTGGGCCTCTCCACCGGGCGCAGCTTTGGCTGGGCGGCCACCCTCTTTGAGGGCGACGAGCCCTGCTACGCCACCTCGGTTGCCACCAACGGCCTCGAGGTCTACCACGACGGCAGGCTGGTGGTTGAGAAGCGCATCCCGGCCGAGCTGTGCAGCCGCATGGCCGAGCTCGTGCGCGGGATCGACCACGCCGGCCTCGTGTGGTTTGACGGCACCCAGCCCATGCTTGCCGAGGGCACCAAGGAAGACCTGCTCGTGGCCTTCCCGCGCTACGGCAAGATCTGCCAGCCGGGTGCGCTGCCCGGCCACGACATCCTGAAGATCAACGCCTTCGTGGGCGGGGACCTTGCGGCCACGCGCGAGCTGAAGGCCCGCCTTGACGAGGCGGTGCCCGAGCTGGACTTTGACGTGCCGCAGGCGGGCTTCACCAACACCATGCCCAAGGGCTGGAACAAGGGTGCCGCCGTGCTCTACCTGCGAGATTACCTCGGCGTGGACGAGGGCGACGTTTTTGTCTTCGGCGATGCGGAAAACGACCTCAGCATGCTTAGCGCCGTGAAGAACTCCGTGGCCGTCTCGGGCGCCACGCCCGCCGCCGCGGCCGCCGCGCGCTGGCACATCGGCGCCTGCGAGGACTTCGCCGTGGCCGACGCCGTGGAGGCCCTGGCCCGCGACGAGTTCCCGTTTACGGAGTAGATCGCCGCTTTCGGTCGTTTTGCGCCCCACAACTTGAACGAACTCATTTAAGGGAGGGGCCGCCGGTGTTGCACGGCGGCCCCTCTGTCGAAGTAGACAATTTGTCGTTGCAACTTGCCTACTGCACGACGCCCTTGCGCAGCAGGATGTTGGCGTAGGTGGCCTCCTCGGAGGTGGCCACGATGGCGTAGCACTTGCGGGCGCGCTCGATGAAGGCGTCGTGCTCGATGTGGCTGATCTTCACCTCTCCGCAGTGCTTGGCGATAATCTCGCGGTAGGTGGCCCAGATGGGCGGCTCCTCGGGCGTGGGGCTCTCCATCATGGCGACGGGGCTCTCCACGTAGTTGTCCAGCGGCATGAGCGTGAGGATGGACTCGAGCAGCTCGGGCACGCCCAGGCCGATGCAGCGCACCAGGGTGTTGCCGCTCGAGGTGGCCGGGTAGTTGCCGTCGGAGAGGATGATCTCGTCGCCGTGGCCCATCTCCATGAGCACCTTGAGCAGGTCGGGCGACACGTTCTTGGGAATACCGTTCAGCATGCTTGCTCCCTTTTCGCGGACGTTGTTTGCGCAGTGCGTGGGCTTACCTTGCGACCGCAATCGCGGCGTCGCCGCCCACGTATCAACTGTTATATCTGTGCCCGCGCCGTGGGCATCCCACGCATCCGCCAACGGTGCATGGCTGGCGGGCGGCTTGCGTGGCACTAAGCCGACTTGGGAGCCGCCTAACTGAGCAGGGGAGAGCTGGCGCCCGCCAAGCCCGTGGATGAGGCCCCTCGTCCTCGTGCTTTGGGGCGGGCTGTGCTATCATGCGCCCTTAGGCAATGACGGAGAGGTTTGGCTGTCGCGTCGCCAGCGGATAAGAGATGGGGCCCACCGGCTGAGAGACCCCTCCAAGGCTGACGGCCAGAGTTCACTCCACCAGCCGCGACCTGAACGGTTGGGCTGCAAGCTGCCGGGCTTCTTAGGCCGGCAAGTTCCAGGCTCCAAGGCGAGAAGAAAGCGCCGCTTCGGAGATTGGGACGTCCGCACATCAAGCGGGTGGCGCCATGTCGCTGCCGCAATTGCGGGATAAATCGCAGCGCTCAGTAGGGAAGCCGTCTGCCCCACGCAACGGGGCCAAAGTGGGTACGCCGGGCACAACATCCGGCGGCCAAGCAAGGTGGTACCGCGGAAAACTCATCCGCCCTTGCTCGCAATCGCGGGCAGGGGCGGTTTCTTTTTGCCAAAGTTCGCGAGAGACAGCTAACGGAAGCGCTGCGCCGAGGCATTCGTTCTCCGCGCGGCCCAGTGCGCCAGCTGGACGTCGCGGCCCGGGGCATTCGACCTCTGCGCGGGCCGGCATGCCAGCTACGCGCCGCGCGCCACGGTTCCGTTAGTTCGTCTCGCTAGATAGGTAACGCAGCGCGCAAGCGCAAGAGGCGGGGAGACCCGCAGATGAAAGGGGCAAGAAGGCATGACGATCATTGACGACCTCAAGGCCATCGAGGCCGAGGCGCACCAGGGCATCGGCGACGTCGCCGACCTGGCCGAGCTCGACCGCATCCGTGTGGCCGTGACGGGCAAGAAGGGCAGCCTCACCGGCGTGCTGCGCCAGATGGGCAAGCTCTCGGCCGAGGACCGCCCGCAGGTGGGCAAGCTCGCCAACGAGGTGCGCGGGCGCATCGAGAGCGCGCTCGAGGAGCGCAAGCGCGAGCTGGAGCACGCCGCGCTGGAGGCCCGCATCGCCGCCGACTCGGTTGACGTGACCCTGCCCGGCCGCGTCCCCAACGTGGGCACCGAGCACCTCATCTCGCAGATTATCGAGGAGATCGAGCAGATCTTCTGCGGCCTGGGCTACACCGTGGAGGACGGCCCCTACATCGAGACGAGCTACTACAACTTCACCGCGCTCAACGCCCCGCTCGACCACCCGAGCCGCAGCGCCCGCGACACCTTCTACGTCCACGACAACAACCCCGGCAGCCTCGAGCACTCCGAGCTGCACGCCAACGGCGAGAGCGACATCCTGCTGCGCACCCAGACCTCCGGCGTGCAGGCCCACACCATGGAGAGCCACGAGCCGCCCATCTACATGATCTGCCCGGGCACCGTCTTCCGCCCCGACACGCCCGACGCCTGCCACCTGCCGCAGTTCAACCAGATCGAGGGCCTCGTGGTGGACGAGGGCATCACCTTCGGCGACCTCAAGGGCACGCTCGACTACTTCTGCGCCGAGATGTTCGGCAAGGACCGCGCCACCCGCTACCGCCCGCACTTCTTCCCCTTCACCGAGCCCAGCTGCGAGGTTGACGTGAGCTGCGGCGTCTGCGGGGGCAAGGGCTGCCGCTTCTGCAAGAACACCGGCTGGCTCGAGATCCTCGGCTGCGGCATGGTCGACCCCAACGTGCTCGACAACTGCGGCATCGACCACGAGAAGTACACCGGCTTTGCCTTCGGCATCGGCGCCGAGCGCGTCGCCGCCCTGCGCTACGACCTGCCCGACCTGCGCATGCTCATGACGGGCGACATGCGCTTCCTGGGCCAGTTCTAGCGCTGGGCTTTCCCTGGCACCCGATCTAGCCCCCTCATTCGTCGCTTGCGTATTTCACTACGCGGCGCTCCTCTTTCGGGGCCATCTCGGGCACCAGGAAAACCCCTACTGGTTTGTTGGGAGCCTCTCTCAACACTTTGAAGGTTGATGAACGCGCCGTAGGGCGCTGAAGAAAGGCTTTGATATGCGTATCTCTTACGAGTGGCTTGGCTCGATGGTGGACCTGCCGGAAGACCCGAAGGTCCTCTACCGCGAGCTCATCCGCACGGGCACCGAGGTGGAGACCATCGAGAAGGTCGGCGCCGACCTCGAGCACGTGGTGACCGGCCAGGTGCTCTCCAAGACGGCTCACCCGGACTCCGACCACATGTGGGTCTGCAAGGTGAGCGTGGGCGAGCAGAACGTCGACGCAGAGGGCAACCCCGAGCCGCTGCAGATCGTCTGCGGCGCTCAGAACTTCAACGAGGGCGACAAGATCGTGGTGGCCATGGTGGGCGCCGTGCTGCCCGGTGACCTCAAGATCAAGAAGAGCAAGCTGCGCGGCGTTGAGTCCTGCGGCATGAACTGCTCCGAGCGCGAGCTCGGCCTGGGCGGCGACCACTCCGGCATCATGATCTTGCCCCCCGACGCCCCGGTGGGCGTGAGCTTCACCGACTACCGCGGCATGAGCGACACCGTGCTGGATTGCGAGATCACGCCCAACCGCCCCGACTGCCTCTCCTACGTGGGCATGGCCACCGAGGTGGGCGCGGTGCTGGACGAGGACACCCACATCGAGCTGCCGGCCATCCAGAAGGAGGAGGGCCCCAAGAGCGCCGACCTCGTTGACGTGAGAATCGCCGACACCGAGCTGTGCTGCCGTTACGTGGCCCGCGTGGTGCGCGGCGTGAAGATCGGCCCCAGCCCCGAGTGGCTCGCCCGCCGCGTCATCGCCGCCGGCAGCCGTCCCATCAACAACG
>CAVJWS010000029.1:0-21584 GCA_963653485.1 Prevotella sp. CAG:279 | reverse complement strand
CGGCGGTGAGGCCGGCGGGCATGGAGGCCATCATGTCGGGGTCGACGACGGCGACGTCAGGGATGTCGTTGACGTCGACGCAGACGAACTTGCGGACCTTCTCCGGGTCGGTGACGACGTAGTTGATCGTGACCTCAGCGGCGGTGCCGGCGGTGGTGGGAACGGCGATGGTGAAGGTGGCGTGCTTCTTGGTGTCGGCAACGCCCTCGAGGGAGACGACGTCGGCGAACTCGGGGTTCTCGACGATGATGCCGATGCCCTTGCAGGTGTCCATGGAGGAGCCGCCGCCGATGGCGACCATCATGTCAGCGCCGGACTTCTTGTAGGCCTCGACGCCGTCCTTGACGTTCTGGATGGTGGGGTTGGGCTTGATCTCGGAGTAGAGCTCCCAGGGGATGCCGGCGGCGTCGAGCTCGTCGGTGACCTTGGTGGTGACGCCGAACTTCACGAGGTCGGGGTCAGAGCAGACGAAGGCCTTCTTGTAGCCGCGGCGCTGAATCTCGCCCGGAATCTCCTTGATGGCGCCGGCGCCGTGGTAGGAGATGTTGTTAAGGACAAAGCGGTTGACAGCCATGTTCCCTCCCTGGGAATAGCGTCGCGGCAGCCCCTGCCGCGGCTTGTGTGGCCTGGCCCCCATGAACCAGACTCGTTTACGTTGAAAGGATACCGCCCGCATCGGCGAGCTAATCACTTCTTCCGGTGAACGGTACAAAATGACAAACGATGTTCGTGATTTGGAACAAGCTGACTGGGAGGGCCGCCATAGGTCCGCCATATCACCCTCGGTTAACAATTGACGCTTGTTCAATCGCGACTATATTGAACAGCGTTCAAACGCCTTGGGCTTGTTTCCATCCTCAAAATGGTGGGGTTCGTACAAGTGAACCAGGGTAAACTTATCGTCAGGAACGCCACCCCGCGGCGGCTGGGCAGCAGGCCCGGCCAAGGGGAGAAGAGAAAGGCATCACCATGAAGAAGTCCACCCAGAACGGCCTGCTCGTTGCCGGCGGCTTTCTGCTCGGCACCGTGGGCGTGAAGGCCCTCACCTCCGACACCGCCAAGAAGGGCTACGTCCAGGCCGTGGCCTGCGGCATGCGCGCCAAGAACTCCTACGACCAGATCGTGGAGCAGGCCAAGGCCGAGGTCGACGACATCGTCAACGAGGCCAGCTACCTCACCAAGACCGACGAGGCCGCCGAGTAGGCACCAGCCAACCCAAGCAACCGCGCCCGCGTGCCCAGTGCGCGCGGGCGTTTCGCTAGGTGGCGGGCAAAGGAGCGCCGCCGAACTTCTCGAACGTAAATAAGCCGCAGGTAGATGTGGCAATTGGAAGCGAGCAAGATGCAATACACCGTTGTCAATGACATCCCCGGCCGTCTGAGGCTGCGCCTTGCGGGCCACGTGCCGCCCGCGGACGTGGAGCCGCTGCGCTTTGCGCTCGAGCGCGGCGAGGCCGTGGCCTCGGCTCATGTGTACCCGCGCATCGGCTCGGTGGCGCTCACCTATGACGTGGCCGTGCCGGGCGCGCGCGAGCAGGCGCTGCGGTGGGTGGGCCTCGTCGACGCGGCGGCAGTTGACGCCGAGCGCGCCAACTGCGCGGGCGCCCTGGCCCCGCAGACGAACGACCTGCTCATGGACATCGCCGAGCTCGTGGGCTTCCACTACCTGCGCCGCTGGTTCCTGCCTGCCCCCATCCGCACCGCCTGGACGGTGTGGTCCTACCGCAAGTTCTTGGCCGCCGGCCTGCGCTCGCTCGTAAGCGGACGCCTCGACGTGCCGGTGCTCGATGCCGCGGCCGTGGGCATCTCCTTCGTGAAGGGCGACTTCCTTACCGCCGGCAGCACCATGTTTTTGCTGAACATCGGCGAGGCGCTGGAGGATTACACCAAGGCGCGCTCCCAGCACGAGCTCATCTACTCGCTGCTCGCCCTGCCCGAGACCGCCCAGCGCATCGAGGGCGAGGCCGAGGTCAGCGTGGCCGCGAGCGAGCTTTGCGAGGGCGACCTCGTGGTCATCCGCACGGGCATGCCCGTCTGCGTGGACGGCAGGGTGGAGCGCGGCGTGGCCATGGTCAACCAGGCCACGCTCACCGGCGAGCCGCTGGCCGTGGAACGCGTCGCCGGCGACACGGTCTATGCCGGCACCGCTTGCGAGGACGGCGAGATCTTCGTGCGCGTCACGCACGCGGCCGGCACCACCAAGCTGCGTTCCATCGTTTCGATGGTGGAGCAGTCCGAGGGGCTCAAGAGCGAGGCGGAGGGCCGCCGCGAGCGCCTGGCGAACAGCATCGTCCCCTGGAACTTCCTGCTCGCGGGCATCGTCGCGCTCTCCACGCGCAGCATCGTCAAGACCAGCGCGGCGCTTATGGTGGACTACTCCTGCGCCCTCAAGCTCACGAGCTCCATTTCGGTGCTCTCGGCCATGAGCCAGAGCGCCAAGGCGGGCTTCACCGTGAAGGGCTCCAGGCACTTTGAGCAGATCGCCGCGGCCGACACCATCGTCTTTGACAAGACGGGCACCCTCACCGAGGCCACGCCCGAGCTCGCCTGCGTGATGGCCTTCGACGGCTGGCGCCGCGACCAGGTGCTGCGCCTGGCGGCCTGCCTGGAGGAGCACTTCCCCCACCCGGTGGCCCGCGCCGTCGTGGCCGCCGCCGAGGACAAGAGCCTGCGCCACCGCGAGCGCCACGCCGAGGTGGAGTACGTGGTGGCCCACGGCATCGCGAGCTCGCTCGACGGCAAGCGCGTGGTCATTGGCTCCAGGCACTTTGTGGTTGAGGACGAGCACGTGGCGGTGGACGCCGCCCAGCAGGCCCAGATCGACGAGCGGACGCAGGGCCTCTCCTCGCTCTACCTCGCCGTTGACGGCGTGCTCGTGGGCGTGCTCGCCATCGCCGACCCCATCAAGGGCGGCGTGGCCCAGGCCATCTCAGACCTGCGCCACCTGGGCTTTGAGCACATCATCATGCTCACGGGCGACAACGAGGTGAGCGCCCGCCGCATCGCCGAGGCCGCCGGCATCACCGAGTTCGAGGCGAACCTGCTGCCCGAGGACAAGCATGCCTTCGTCGAGGGGCTGCGCGCCCAGGGCGGGAACGTGGTCATGGTGGGCGACGGCGTCAACGACTCGCCTTCGCTCTCCGCGGCCAACGTCGGCATCGCCATGGGCAACGGCACCGCCATCGCCAAGGAGGTGGCAGACGTCACCCTCACCCAGAGCGACCTGGCCTCCATCGTGTCGCTGCGCCGCCTCTCCTGCGAGCTCATGGGGCGCCTGGACTCGGCATTCGCCAAGGTCATGGGCTTCAACTCGGCGCTGCTTGCGCTGGGCATCGCCGGCGTCATCACGCCGCAGGTCTCGAGCCTTTTGCACAACGCCAGCACGGTGGCCTTCTCGGTCTCCGACGCCCGCGCCTACGAGATGTAGGGAGATGTAGGGCCCAGACTTTGTAGAATGTTTTGCGTCCTCCAAAAGAGGGCGTTTTTTCATCGCATTGGGGACGCGTTTTCGCTACTATGAACGCGTTGGTTATGTTGTTAAGTAGACGGCGGGGCCCGCCTGCTGGCAACGTGGAACAGAGAGGTGATCAGATGGTCAAGGCATTGGTCGTTTGCCGCGCTGGCGTTGGTTCGAGCATGATGCTCCAGGCAAAGGTCGAGGACATCTGCGCAAAGCGCGGCTACGGCATCGACGTCAACCACGGCAAGCTCGATGACCTAGCCACCTTTGACGGCGACCTCATCATCACGATGAGCGACCTCGCGCCCGAGATCGAGGGCAAGTTCCCCCACGTGGTCAGCGTCTTCGACATCACCAACGAAGAAGAAATCGGCAAGAAGATGGGAGAGTTTATCGTGGCACACGACAACAAGCCGTCCGCGGCAGACGACAAGAAGGCGGTCGACGTCTTCCTCGGCATCATGCAGGAGCAGGTCAAGGCGTTCATCGACTCCATTGACTATGACTCCATCACCGCCGCCAAGCGTCTTATCCAGGAGTCCGAGGCCAACGGTGGCCGCCTGCACGTGACGGGCATCGGCAAGCCGGGCCACGTCTCCGGCTACGCCGCCTCGCTGTTCTCCTCCACCGGCACCCCCACCTACGAGCTCCACGGCACCGAGTGCGTCCACGGCTCCGCCGGCCAGGTCAAGCCCGGCGACGTCGTCATCGCCATCTCCAACTCGGGCAACACCACCGAGCTCCAGGCCACCGTCTCCTGCCTCAAGGGCAACGGCGTGAAGATCATCTCGCTCACCGGCAACCCCGACAGCTGGCTGGCCGCCGCCGGCGACGTCACCCTCATCGCCGGCGTCAAGCAGGAGGGCGACCCCATGAACAAGCCGCCCCGCGCCTCCATCATCGTCGAGATTCTCATGCTCCAGAGCCTGTCCATCCTGCTGCAGGAGGACTTCGGCCTCGAGCCCAACCAGTACGTCAAGTGGCACCCGGGCGGATCGCTTGGCGCCGCCTGCCGTGAGGGCAAGTAGCTCGCAGCTCGTGCCTTGGCGCACCGCGTTCCGAATGCGCTAACCGCGCTCACATAACGCATGGCCAAAAAGCCGGCCCGCAGCCAACGTTGCGGGCCGGCTTTCTATTTCCTCCGCCTGCCGACCGATGAAATGTTTCGCTGCCCATTTAAGTTCGCCGGGCTACACTTGAAGGACTGATGACAGGTGCCCGGGCAGCCGGGCATGAACGAAGGGGAGAAGATGGACGAGAAGATTGCCGCCGCAGCGCAGCTCTGGAAGGAAAACCTCACCGAGCCCGACCTCGCCGCCGAGCTTGACGAGCTTATGGCCGACCAAGACCCGGAGAAGCTCTCCGACGCGTTCTACCGCAGCCTCGCCTTTGGCACCGCCGGCCTGCGCGGCACGCTCGGCGTCGGCACCAACCGCATGAACGTCTACACGGTGTCGCAGGCCAGCCAGGGCCTTGCCACCTACCTCAACGCCCACTACGAGAACCCCACCGTCGCCATCGCGCGTGACTCGCGCAACAAGGGCGAGGAGTTCGTGAAGGCCGCGGCCGGCGTGCTGGCCGCCAACGGCGTGAAGTCGTTCGTCTACCCGCGCATCGAGCCGGTCCCCACGCTGTCGTTCGCCACGCGCGACCTCAAGTGCTCCGCGGGCATCTGCGTCACCGCCAGCCACAACCCGGCTCCCTACAACGGCTACAAGGTCTACGGCGACGACGGCTGCCAGATCGCCAACGAGGCCGCCGACGAGATTCAGAACACCATCAACGAGACCGACATCTTCACTGGCGTGAAGCACATGGACTTCGACGAGGCCCTCGAGGCCGGCCTGGTTGAGTGGATCGACGACGCCGTGCTCGACCGCTTCATCGACGCGGTGGCCTCCCAGTCCATCGGCGCCAAGCCCAACCCGGACTTCTCTGTGGTCTACACCCCGCTCAACGGCACGGGCATCGAGTGCATGAGCAAGATCTTGGCCCGCGTCGGCATCACCAACGTCACCGTCGTCCCCGAGCAGGCCGAGCCCGACGGAAACTTCCCCACCTGCCCCTATCCCAACCCCGAGTTCCGTGAGGCGCTCGAGAAGGGCCTGGAGCTGTGCGACAAGGTCCACCCCGACCTCATGCTCGCCACCGACCCCGACGCAGACCGCATGGGCGTGGCCGTTCCGCACGCGGGCGGCTACGAGCTGCTCACCGGCAACGAGATGGGCATCCTGCTCGTTGACTGGCTCGCCCGCATGAAGGCCGAGGCCGGCGAGGACGCCAGCCGCAAGGTCGTCGTGACCACCATCGTCTCCACCGCCATGCCCGACGCCCTGGCCAAGCACTATGGCTTTGAGGTCCGCCGCGTGCTCACCGGCTTCAAGAACATCGGCGGCCAGATGGACCAGCTGGTGGAGGCCGGCGAGGGCGACCGCTTCCTCATGGGCTTTGAGGAGAGCTACGGCTACCTCGTGGGCCTGCACGCCCGCGACAAGGACGCCATCGTGGCCAGCATGCTCACCTGCGAGATGGCCGCTTGGTACGCCGAGCGCGGCATGGACCTCTACGAGGCCATGGAGGCGCTCTACGGCGAGTACGGCTACTACCTCAACGGCGTGGTGAACGTGAGCTTCCCGGGTGCCGCCGGCGCCGACAAGATGGCCTCCATCATGAGCGGTCTTCGCGAGAACCCGCCCGCGCAGATCGCCGGCCTCGAGGTCAAGAGCTTCGTGGACTACAAGGCCGACGTCCAGATGGCCGTGGCCGGCGGCGACGGCTCCTGCCCGGCGCAGCTGCTGCCCAAGAGCAACGTGCTCGAGTTTGGCCTGGGCGAGGGCGTGAAGGTCATCGTCCGTCCTTCCGGCACCGAGCCCAAGATCAAGGCCTACCTGTTCAGCAACGGCGCCACCCGCGAGGAGTCCCAGGCCCTCAACGACAAGCTCGCCGAGGCCGCCAAGAACGAGCTTTTGGCCTAAGCCGGGCAACGTCGGCAATATCGCCCAACGCAAGAGGGGCGCGGTTCGAAAGCCGCGTCCCTCTTTTTGTTTGATGTGCTTGGGTTTTATGCGCCCCAGGTGGGGTGCCTACCTGAGAGCGAGGCGCGCCCTACTCGTTGTCTCCCTCGAGCCACTTCTTGCGCGAGAAGAAGTTCCAGACCATCACGATGGCGGTGGCGACAAGCTTCACGAAGGTGACCATGAGCGCGCTGTTGCCGAGCGCCAGCACGCCGAAGTACATGATGATCTCGTTGATGACGAGGCCGATGAGCGAGAGCACCACAAAGATGGTGAACTCGCGGCGGCGGCTGAGGTCGTCGCGGCGCGTGAAGACGTAGCGCATGCTCGCGACGTAGTTGAAGATGACCGAGACGACGTAGGAGATGAAGGCCGCAACGGTGGCGTCCATGCCAAGGCCCTGGTTGAGCAGCATGAGCACGCCGTAGTCGATGAGGAAGGCGATGGTGCCCACCACGCCGAACTTCATAAATTGCTGGATAAGGTCCTTCATGCTTCTCCGCCTCTGCCGGCGCCGGGGATGCTGGCGCGCCGTCATTACGTTGCGATTCTATCCCGCCATCTCGCAAACTTACATAATCTGCTTATTGTCCCTGGGGGCAGCCCCAAAGCGCTCGGCTAATTTTGGGGGTCAACCGTGTTTGTCCACGCGTGTCTGCCTCTGCCCGCATCGTTTCGCCTCGTGCCGGGGCGCCAACTTGTCCATTGGGCCTGCGGGAATCTGCTTGGGCACGCGCCCTTGCCGACCGCTTATGCGCCGCGCGCGAGGGCGACGGGGTCACGCTTGATCGGGCACGTGCCTTTGCCCGCTGTTTATGGCCATATGGCGCAGACGCCGCCCCCGCGCCTACAATGAGGAGCGCTAACACACAAGCTAGGAGCACCCATGCGCAAGCCGCCCGTCCTGTACGTCGTCATCCCCTGCTACAACGAGCAGGAGGTCCTGCCCGTCACCGCGCCCCTGTTCAAGGCCGAGGTTGAAGACCTCGTGGCCAAGGGCAAGGCGGACCCGGCGAGCCGCGTGATGTTCGTGAACGACGGCTCCCGCGACCGCACCTGGGAGCTCATCAGCGAGCTGGCGGCCTCAGACGAGGTCTTCGAGGGCTGCTCGCTGTCGCGCAACCGCGGCCACCAGAACGCCCTGCTCGGCGGCCTCATGGAGGCGCGCGGCCGCTGCGACGCCGCCATCTCCATCGACTGCGACGGCCAGGACGACATCTCCGCCATGGAGAGTATGGTCAACGCCTACCTCGACGGCTGCGACGTGGTCTACGGCGTGCGCTCCAGCCGCGAGACCGACACCGCCTTCAAGCGCGCCACCGCCCAGGGCTTCTACCGCCTGCTGGAGCGCATGGGCGTGGAGTGCGTCTACAACCACGCCGACTACCGCCTCATGGGCTCGCGCGCCCTGGACGCCCTCTCGCAGTTCGGCGAGGTCAACCTCTTCCTGCGCGGCATGGCGCCGATGGTGGGCTTCAAGTCAACGAGCGTCTACTACGAGCGCCACGAGCGCATGGCCGGCCAGTCCCACTACCCGCTCTCCAAGATGTTGGCGCTGGCCGTCAACGGCATCACGAGCCTGTCGGTCAAGCCCATCCGCCTCATCACCTGGGTGGGCCTGCTGGTGGCGCTCGCGAGCCTGGTCGGCATCGTCTGGGCGCTCGTGGTCCACGCCATGGGCGGCGCCGTCACCGGCTGGGCGTCCATGACGGCGGTCATCTGCTTCATGGGCGGCGTGCAGATGCTGTCGCTCGGCGTCATCGGCGAGTACGTGGGCAAGATCTACCTCGAGAGCAAGCGCCGCCCCCGCTGGATCATCTCCGAGCGCACCTGGGAGCGCGGGGAGGAGTAGAGGAGCCCACTCGCTTCGACGGCCGTTTGCCGCAATAGCCTTACGTATGAGTTCAGCTCGCTGCTTGGACGACGACCCATCGGGCCTGCTCCAAGCAGCGAGCTGAATGCGTTTGAGTGCTCTTTTGCGAGGCTGGCGCGCGGCGGGCTGCCTACAAATCGCGTGGCCGACAGCCCGCGTGGCCGGCTAGCGGACTTGCGCCGGCGTGCCGCGGCCTACTTGTTCTCGATGCTGCCGATGTTCTTGAGCTCGATGGAGATGAGGCCGTTGTCGGTGGTGGTGAACTGGATGAACTCCGGGTCGTCGCCGTACTCGGCGGGGAAGGACACCTCGATGCCCGTGTCGGTGACGATGCGGTGGCAGCGCACGCGCTTCTGGGCCACGGCGCGGCGGTCCACGGCCACGCGCTCGGGCAGGTGGCGCACGTCGGCGGCCGTCTCAAAGGCGCGGCGCGCGGGCTCGGAGTCCTCAAAGACCTTCTCGGCCAGGCCCTCGCGCGAGAAGGAGTCCTGCTCGTCCACCTGCTCGGCCACGTAGGCCTTGGCGCGCGAGAGGGCGAGCGCCGCGTTGGCGCCGTGCTCCTCGGCCACCTGCTCCACAATCTCGGTCACGCAGTCGATGGTCTCGCGGGCGCTGGCCTCGGAGCTGCACTGCAGCAGGCCCTCGGGGATGACGAGCGTCTCCTGGCCGTCGATGCTGCGGGGCTTGTCCACGTAGGAGATCTCCAGGTCGCTCGCGCGGATGAGCGCCCAGCTCGAGACCTTTTGGGTGGCGGCGGGCAGCACGCCGTAGCGGCGCTCGATGTCGCAGCTCACCATGGAGCCGGCCTGGCTCACCTGGTGCACGAAGGCCTTCTTGCCCTCGAGCAGATACAGGCCGAGGTAGCGGTTGTCGTCGCCGTCCATGAAGTCGGCCATGAGCAGGTCGGTGCTCTTGGCGCCGTCGGCGCGCATGACCTGGCCGAACAGGAAGTTGGCCACCTCGGCGGTGAGGGGGACGAACTCGTCGGCGCCGTGCAGGTAGCGGCTCACCTTGGTGGCCAGCTCGTTGTCGGTGCCGAACTTGCCGTGGCGGCAGTCGGTGGAGCCGAGCGACTTCTTGCAGATGCTCTGAACGTAGGACTTGACGGGCTTCTCCTCGAGGTCGAGCTCGGCCTTGGAAAGGACGCTCACGGCGGAGTCCAGGTCAAGCACGTGCAAGACGGCCTTGTTCAGACGGACGATCATGGTGCCTCCAATGGTTGCCGGCCATGGGCCGGGGGTGTTTAGCTCGCGTTAATTGGCGAGGGCCTGCTTGGGCGCGGCGGCGTTTGGCGCCGGCTCGCATGCATGGCGGCAGCTCGTCCACGCGGCGGCCCGTCGGCCCTGGGCATGGATTTGCGCCACCACGGCAGGCGAAGTGCCCCCGCAGGCTCTCGCATTCGTTTTTGCGAGGTCTAACTATAGCGGTGCCTCGGGACAATTTGTTAGAGTTATTAATCCGCTATTTGGCACTGCGAACGCGCGCGCTGCGTGCGGCGCGCAGGGTGCGGCCGGTGGGGCGCAGCTTGGGAAGGCAACGCCAACACAGCCTTGTCCCTGCGCGTTTGCACGCGGCGTATGCCGCAGGCGGGCGCGTGGGCAACAGGTTCCGCGTCTGCGCCCCGTCCGCCGCGCCAAAGGCGAACGCAAGCTTCGATGCAAGGGAGCACAATGTCGAGCGAGCAGATGAACGCCCAGGGGCAAGAGCCCGAGAACGACCCCATCTTCGTTGAGGAGCAGGCCCACCTCAGCCAGATATACGCCAAGCTCAGCGCCATGCGCGACGAGCTGGCAGAAGAGCTCGAGGCCGGGCACGCCGGCGCCGCCGAGGACCTGCGCGCCCTCTCCGACGAGGTGCGCCCCGACTTTGGCGGCGAGGCCGACGAGGTCATGGAGACCCTGGCCGCCATCGAGACGCTCAATGCCGTCATCGACGCCTACAACCAGTACCACGACTTCAGCGTGGACAAGCTCCGCCGCCTGCTGCTCCTGCTGCGCCAGCCCTACTTCGCCAAGGTCCGCCTCAAGATGGCGCCCGACCGCCCGGCCCGCGACGTCTACATCGGCGCGGCCGGCATGACCGACGAGCGCAGCCGCCCGCTCATCGTTGACTGGCGAAACCCCGTGGCCGAGACCTACTACAACCAGGAGAACGGCCAGACCTCCTACACGGTGAACGGCAAGACCCGCACCGTTGAGCTGGAGCTCCGCCGCCAGTTCTCCATCACGCGCGACAAGCTCAACATGTACTTCGACACCACGGTGGCCATCGAGGACTCGCTGCTTTTAGGCGCGCTTCGCTCCCACCACTCCGAGAAGCTCAAGGACATCACGGCCACCATCCAGCGCGAGCAGAACGAGGTCGTGCGCCACGCCGACGTGCCGGCGCTGCTCGTGAACGGCGTGGCCGGCTCGGGCAAGACCTCCGTGATGCTGCAGCGCATCGCCTTCCTGCTCTACCGCGAGCGCGAGACGCTCAACCCCAGCCAGGTCCACCTCTTTGGCCCCAACGCCGTCTTTGAGCACTACATCGACAACGTCCTGCCTTCCATGGGCGAGGCGAACCCGCAGGTCTACACCTGGCGCGACTTCTGCGAGCAGCTGGGCGCCGGCGGCCGTGACCTGGGTGAGGCTTCCGACCCGGCGAGCCTCAAGGCGCTCGAGGAGGGCATGGCGGGCCTTACGCTCACCGTCTCCGACCTGCGCGAGATTCGCTGCGGCGAGACCGTGATGCTCAAGGCCAACCAGGTCGAGGGCGCGGTGGACAAGTTTGCCAAGTTTGGCGTGGGCCCGCGCTTCTGCGCCCTGGTGACCGACGACTTGCACGACCGCGTGAACCGCCGCATCGCGAGCATGGCGCGCGACGAGGAGCTGCAGGAGGAGATGCTCGGCCTGGACGTGGACGAGCAGGTGCGGTTCTTTGGCGAGACCGTGAGCCCCGAGAACGAGGAGGAGACCTTCTCGCTCACGCGCCGCTGGCTCGAGCAGCGCTTTGCCGCCGCGCACGACGAGGTGGACAAGCTCAGCTGGCTTAGGCTCGACCGCATTGCCATGCGCATGCTGGGCGCCAAGAGCGTGAGCTCGAGCGAGTGGCTCTACCTGCGCCTCCTTGTGACCGGCCGCGGCGACACCGATGCGCGCTTCGTGATGATCGACGAGGTGCAGGACTACACGCTCACCCAGCTCATGGTGCTGGCGCGCCACTTCAGCCGCGCCCACTTCCTCATGTTGGGAGACGAGCACCAGGCCATCCGGGAGGGCACGGCGAGCTTCCCTCAGATTCGCGAGCTGTTCGCCCGCACGCACGGCAGCGTGGACGAGTGCCGCCTGCTCACGAGCTACCGCTCCAGCCCCGAGATCACGGCGCTGTTCAGCGGCCTTGTGGAGCATGACGCGCCCGTGAAGCTCGCGAGCGTGCAGCGTGCCGGCGTGGCCCCGGTGATGGAGGCGCTCGGCAGCAAGGAGGAATTCCTCGAGCGCCTGCGCGCCGAGGTGGCCGCGGCCCATGAGGCCGAGGGCCTCACGGCCGTGGTGTCCGCCGACGATGGCGCGGTGAGCTGGTTGGCCAAGCAGCTGGGAGACGCGGTTGAGGTCGTGGGCAAGGACCGCGAGCTGCCGGCCGCCGGCGTGGTGCTCATGAGCCTGAGGCTGGCCAAGGGCCTGGAGTTTGACCAGGTCATCATCCCCGACGCGAGTGCCGAGACCTACCCGGACACCCCGCTTTCGCGCCGCCGCCTCTACACGGCGGTCTCGCGCGCGATGCACCGCGTGACCCTGCTCGCCCAAGGCGAGCTCACGCCTTTGGTGGGGTAGGGAAGGCTGGTTGCAGCCATGATTATGTGGGGCGCCGTGGCTTAGGCCACGGCGCCCTTTGTTTTGAATGTGTCAGGCCATTGCGGCCGTTGCGGCGGCTTGACGTGTGAGGGGTTTCGTGTTCGGTTCGCGAGGGCTATGGTGCGTAAGCTCACGGTTTGACTGTGGTTCCGCAGCTGCTTTTGTGGCAGGCGATATGGACGTGCGCTTGCATCGCCCTAGTTGCCTCTAGCTGCCGCTGTGGCCACGGCGCCGACGGCGAGCGCCGTGGCTGCGGCCATGGGAAGCGAGCCGCCGGTGCTTGCCGTGCTTGAAGCGGCCGCCCCGCCCTGCTCGCCTGCGTCGTCAAGAATCGTGATGCGGCCGTCTCCTGCGGCGTTGCCGTAGGCCTCGCCGATCGTGTCGCCGAGGTCCTCGCGTATGTAGCGGACCACAAAGTCGACGACCTTGCCAAGCTCCGTGGCCTCGCTGGCGTTTTCGGGGACGGGCATGCCGACCGAGCCCTTCGCCAACATGCCCGCGGGCATGGCGACGACGTAGCGCCCGTCAGTCTCGATGTCCTGACCGTTGAGCGTGGCGCTCGTGATGCGGCGCTGCCCCTCAATCCCACCAAAGGCGTGGCCCGTGGCGGTGAAGCTCACGGGGCTCTCGATGTCGGTGCGGACCGTGTAGGCAAACCCGGCCGAGGGCTGCAGGAGGCACGAGTCGGGTTCGGGCAGTCTCGAACAGCCCGTCTCGAGCACGTCCAGCAGGTGCCGCCCGGTCACCTCAAGCAGGCCAACCGTGCTGTTGTAGGGGAAGGCCGCCAACAAACTACCCTGTGTGACCTCGCCTTTATTGATGTCGCTGAATATTCCGAAGGGGTCGTGGAAGGCGACGTCGCAAGGCGTTCCGGCTGCCTTTGCGGCGCTGAAGATGGCATCCGCCGCCAGGTCGCCGAGGTTCGTCTCGCCAAGCCAGGTCGCCTGCGTGCCGTCGTCGGCGAGGCCGATGAGGTCAACCTCGGTGGTGCCGATGACCTCACCTGTTACCTGGGCAATCTTGGCGTCGAACTCGTCTATGAGGGCTGTGACCTCGCCGTCCCTGCCGTCCCACGAGCGCACGAGCTCGCCTGTGACGCCGGTGGCCACCGCGCTTGCCGTGGCGGTGCGGGCGGCAAGGTCGATCTCCAGGCGCGAGATGGCGCAGAACCTGCTGCCGGCCTGCACGATGGGCACTTCAGCCCCGTCTTTGTTGGCGACGGTCTGGGCGTAGAGCTGGTGGGTGTGGGCGTCGAGCACGGCGTCGATGCCGTTCGTCTTGGAGACGAGCGTGTCGCTTCTCCAGATGGCGGGGCTCCAGCTCTGGCCAAGGTGGGCGAGAAGGACCACGTAGTCGGCCGCGGCCTTGTTGCGCGCATCGTCTGCGGCCTGCTGCACCGCGCTTGCCAGGGCGTCACCGGTCTCGTCAATGGCGAAGTCGTAGATGAAGTTGTCGGCGCTGTCCTTGAAGATGTCCTTGGAGCCGCGCGTGGTGGGCGTGGTGACGCCCACGTAGGCCACGCGGACCGTGCCGCTTGCGGCCGGATACTCGATGACGTGGTAGGGCTCAAACACACAGGCGCCGGCGGCGTCGGTGAAGTTGCAGCAGGTGAGGGCGAGGTTCTCGGTCGCGGCGGCTTGGACGAGGGCCTCGACGCCGTTGTCGAAGTCGTGGTTGCCGGGCACGGCGACGTCATAGCCGCTCGCGCCCATGGCGCGTGCCGGGAACTGGTCGTCGCACAGGCTCGAGAAGGGGTCGCCCTGGGAGACGTCGCCGCAGTCGGTGACGGTGACGAGACCGGTGCCGTAGAGCTCGCGCTGGGCGGCAGCGTAGCTGGCAAGCGCCGCATAGCCGAGCTTGGCGCGGGGGTTCTCGAGCGTGCCGTGGAGGTCGTTGGTGGCGAGAATGACGATCTTGCTTGCGGCGGGGGAGGCTGCGGCGCCGTTCGTGGTGCCGTCTGCGATGCCAGTCGTGGTGGCGTCAGTGCCCTCGCTTGCAAATGCCTTGCCGCCGCCGGCGAGCGCAACCGTGACGCTTGCTAGCACGGTGCCGGCGCCTGCGACAAAATCCCTACGTGTAAGCTTGTCCAAGCTCATGCGATACCTCCAACGTGGCTGCACATCACTCCCATTCTAGTGGGGGCGGCGGGCCTTGGCCGGGAGATTGCCGGGGGCGGCCACTGCACCAGGCTGCCGCGTTGAATGCGTCGACGTTCTTGTGTGGAGCTTTCTCCACAATTAGGTCGTTGGCAAGAATCCCGTTGACCGAGGTCGCAGAAGTGCGTATAGTTCTTTCTTGCGCAAACGCGCACTCACATATTGCGGGGTGGAGCAGTCTGGTAGCTCGTCGGGCTCATAACCCGAAGGTCGTAGGTTCAAATCCTGCCCCCGCGACCAAAAGTTCCGAGGTCGGAAGCCAAATGCTTCCGACCTCGTTTGCATTACAGAAGGACGATGCTGGGGCCACCCTGTCGCAAACCCTGTCGCTTATTCCAGCGAACCCCGGTTGTCAGATTTCCCAGGGAAACGCCGTGCCACAAGCGCTACAGGATGGTTCCGCCGAAGTCGTTCTCGAGGATGGTGTGGGTCTCGCCGTTGGGGCCAAAGACCGTCTTCACCGGGCCGCTGCCGATGACGGTATGGATGCCGTCGGGACCAGAGATCATATTGCCGTTCTGGAAGTAAATCCCGTCGTGGTTCTCGGACCCCATGACGGTAAACATGCTCGAGCCAGAGCCAAGCACGGTGGACATATTGCCCTTGGGACCAAAGAAGTTCCGAACGCCAGATTGCGACCGACCGTTTCCAAACATGGCCTCTCCAATCGACCGAAGGACCGCCTGAGACCATGATAATCGCCAACAGTGTTGGCTGGCGTCAGGGGTAGGCCAGCGTGGTGCGGAAAACAAACCGATGAGGCAGGCTCGCGTGTCGTTTCCCCTACGAGCTGGCGCCCAAGCGAGGTTAGTGCCCCAGCATGGCGTCGATGTCGGCATAGGCGTTTTCGATGGGCTCGGTGTGGTACTGGAGATAGTTGTCGAGTACCTGCTGCGTGATGCCGCGGTCGTCCCATTCCCTTAATATCTCGCCTGTCGGACGGCCCTTTTCGCAGGCGTAGCACTCGAGCAGGTAGACGAAGAACTTTTGCTCGTCGGTCATATCACTCGCTCCTAACCGCGAGGGAGTTCCTGGGGTCGCCCGTGACCTTCTCGGCCTCCCACATGTCAAAGATGGAGTAGGCGGGGAAACTCCACATCCCGTTGTCGGCATCTTCCAGCAGCGAGTGAGTCTCGGAGCAAATGAACTGGCGGATGGCATCCATGGCAGAAAGACCGTACTTGTCCATGATGCATCCGATGACCTCGCGGTCGTAGTAGTCGATGGCGAAGTAAGGCATCTTGCTCATGCCCTCACCACCTCCTTGCAGCGCAGGAGCGCGAGCGCCGGGCTTGTCTTGAAGACAATCTGGTCCTTGAGCTTTTGGGGAAGGAAGCGTCGGATCGCCTCGTCTTCTGTGAGAAAGCCATCCAAGAACAGCATCAGCGTCGGCATCGTTTGGTCGTTGGCGACGGGGCCGGATATAACGTCCCAATCGGTGGTCTCGGTGAGGCGGCGGCGGTTTGACGCGACAAATCGCAGCCATTCCTTGTTGGCGGATTCGAAACGAAGCGTCTTTAGGGCGGCGAAGCTGGTCCCCTCGACCTCATAGACAGAAACGAGAGGGGAGCCTTCTTTCCTGATGCGCGCAGTGCGCTCGGCCCATTTTGAGGCTTGCTCCAAGTCACTTGTAACGTAAAAGCCTGGCCCGAAATCCAAGGGTCTCTGACCTGCGAGAAGCTTGGGCTGGCGGACTTCAACGTTGCTCCCGTGATAGAGAATCATACGGCGTCCTCCCTTCGTTCTAGAAAGTTATCTTATCGAAGACGCGGGGAGCGCGCATGGAGCGGCTTCGCCTGGGAAGACGCGAGCTTGCTGGATGGCTGCGCTTGTGCGGCCATGGGCTTGGTATGGTGTATGCAAATCCTTGGATGCGGGCACGGGAGCGCATGCGCGTACGTACGCAATGTGGCCCTTGCGTTTGCGGGGAGGGATGTCGTGTGGGCAAGAAGAAGGTCGTCTACGTTCAGAAGAAGCGGAGGGGCTGTCTTTGGGCATGCCTGGCGCTCGTAGTCGTCTGCCTCGCCATATATGCCGTTGCGTTTGCCCTGTGCGTTGCCGCGGGCGTTGGCCTCTGGTTCCTGGTGCGGATGGCTTGGCGCTCCCTTGCGCGCGAAAAGCCCGAGAGCAAGTTCGTTGAGCGCGGCATGGGCATGGCGCCCGTGACGAGGAAGGCCCTCGCCGCCATTCCTTGCGCTCTGCTTAGCCTCTGCCTAATTGGCGCCCTCGGCGGCACCACGTCAGGCACGAGGGCTCCGGATGGCGGTAGCGCGGCGACATCCGTTGCGTCTACCGCAACGTCGGCGCCGGGCACGTCGCAGGCCGCGACGACCTCCCAAGCTGCGACAACGGACGCGGCCATGTCCGCGGCCACGGAGGCCCAGTCCGCGGAGCAATCCGAAGCCACCGTCCTCGACCTCTCCAACATTCCAGCCTACTCGGGCTCGCCCTATGTGAGGCTTGCCGACGCACCTGCCTTTACCGACGAGGAGAAGGCCCGCTCGAGCTTTGAGGACTACAGTCAGCTCGACTCGCTCGGGCGCTGCGGCGTGGCCTTTGCGCTCATCGGCACCGAGACCATGCCCACCGAGGAGCGCGGCAGCATCGGCATGGTCAAGCCCAGCGGTTGGCACACCGTGCGCTACGACGGCGTGGTGGACGGCAAGTACCTCTACAACCGCTGCCACCTCATTGGCTACCAGCTCGCCGGCGAGAACGCCAACCCGCTCAACCTCATCACCGGCACGCGCTACCTCAACGTGGAGGGCATGCTGCCCTTTGAGGACGAGGTCGCCGCTTACGTGGAACGCACGAACAACCACGTGCTCTACCGCGTGACGCCGGTGTTTGAGGGCCAGAACCTCGTGGCGTCCGGCGTGCGCATGGAGGCGTGGTCGGTGGAGGACGCCGGCGCGGGTGTGCGCTTTGACGTCTACTGCTACAACGTGCAGCCCGGCATCACGATTGACTACGCAACCGGCGACAGCGAGCTTGCGGAGGGTGCGCAGGCCGATGCAGGCGGCGACGGCGCGGCGGGAGAGGCTTCGGGTGGCTCGGCGGATGCGGGGTCAGGCTCGTCCGACGAGACGCAGCAGAGCTACGTGCTCAACACGAACACGAGGAAGTTCCACCTCCCGGGCTGCAGCTCCGTCTCAAAGATGAAGGCCAAGAACCGCCAGGACTTCACCGGCACCCGCCAGGAGGTCATCGACCAAGGCTACAGCCCCTGCGGCAAGTGCAACCCGTAGGAATGGCGAGATGGCGAGTCCGGACGCTGATGTTCACGCTAATGCGGGATGGCTCGTCCGTTGCGACGGACTGCACGTTCGCCGTCACGGTGCCGTCCGTTGTACCAGCGCGCGCTCGCCGTCGCGGGGCCGTCCGTTGCGCCGGGCAGCACATTCGCCGTCACGGGAACGTTCGTTGCGATGGGCTTCGCGCTCGCCGTCGCAGGGGCCGTCAGCCGCGATAGCCTTCGCACCTGGTGCCGTGCGGCAGACGCCTGCCGCGGTGATACGGGTGCTTGGTGCTACCATCCCAAGGACAATGAGCCCCGCCTGCCTGCCACCTGCGGCTGGCCGGGGCATGCATGAGGGGAAATACCATGGCGAACTTCACGCTGACGTGCTGCTCAACGGCCGACCGCTCCAAGGCGTTCTTTGACGCGAGGGAGATTCCCTACGCCTGCTTCCACTGGCAGGAGAGCGGCGTTGACCACCTGGACGACCTCTACCAGTCCGTGAGCCCCGGCGAGTTCTACGCCGCCATCAAAGACGGCGCCACGCCCACGACCTCGCAGCCGAGCGTGGGCGAGTTCGCCGAGCTCTGGGAGCCCATCGTGGCGGCGGGCTCCGACGTGCTGCACATCTCGCTCTCGAGCGGCCTTTCCGGCGAGTTCAGCGCCGCCGAGGTGGCCGCCCGCCAGGTCATGGCCGAGCACCCGGGCCGCCGCGTGCTCGTGGTCGATTCCCTGGGCGCAAGCTCGGGCTACGGCATGCTCGTGGAGTACGTGGCCGACCTGCGCGATTCCGGCGCCTCGCTCGACGCCGCCTTCGAGTGGGCGCAGGGCCACCGCCTCAACGTCCACCACTGGTTCTTCTCAACCGACCTCACGAGCTACGTGCGCGGCGGCCGTGTCTCGCGCGTGAGTGGCTTCGTTGGCTCGGCGCTCAAGATCTGCCCCGTGCTCAACATGAACGACGCCGGCAAGCTCATCCCGCGCGACAAGATTCGCACCAAGGCCAAGGCGGCCAAGGACATGCTCGCCCGCATGGAGGAACATGCCGAGGGCGGCCACGCCTACAGCGGCAAGTGCATGCTCTCCATGAGCGCCTGCCGCGAGGACGCCGAGCACGTGCGCGCCCTGGTGGAGGAGGCCTTCCCGGCGCTGGCCGGCAAGGTGGAGATCAACGACATCGGCACGGTGATCGGCTCCCACACCGGCCCCGGCACCGTGGCCCTCTTCTTCATGGGCGACGAACGCGGGGAGTAGGGGCCACGGATTGCGGGTTGCGGCGTCGGATGGTGGCTGAGCCGTCTTGGGGGTCGCGAGCCCGGCTTTGCGATCGTTTTGCGGGCCCTTTGAGACCGAACCCCAAAGCGGGGCTCTGTTGTGCCCGTGGGCGGGCAGCTATCAGCCAATCTTGCATAAGGAATTGGATTGAAGAAGCCGGACCCCTTCGGGCCCGGCTTTGCTAGTCTTGATCTTCTTGCAGGGCGGCCACGCTTGCGCGTTCCACAATCTCGGGGAGCACGGCTATACGCACCACCTCGCCGCCGGTTGTGCCGTTGATCTTGTCAACGAGACGCCGCACGGCTAGCGCGCCCATGCTCGCCTTGGGCACGCGCATCGTGGTGAGCGGCGGGTTGCACGTGGCCGAGGCGGTCTCGTCGTCAAAACCCATGATCGAGATGTCTTCGGGCACGCGGTAGCCGTGGTTTTGCAGTGCGCGCATCGCGCTGATGGCGATGACGTCGTTGTCTGCGTAGAACGCCGTGGGCAGGTAGAGGTCGTTGTCCAGGTATTCCTTCATGTCGGCATAGGCCGTCTCGAGCGTTGAGCCCACGCCTATGATTGAGTGCGCCGGGTTCACGTCGAGGTTCATACCGCGCGCGGCGGAAAGGTAGCCCTCGCGCCGCTCCAAGAAGTTGCGGATCTCCGTTGAGCTATGCAAGTAGCCAATCTCACGGTGGCCTGCGTTTGCCAGGTAGCGCACCGCGGACCAGGCCCCGCGCGTGTTGTCGATGACCACGCTGTCGAGCTTCTTGGTGGGGAACCAGTTGTCGAGAAGCACGATGGGCACGCCCAACCGCATGAACTGCCCCACGTCGCTGGCGCGCATCTCGGTGGCAAGCAGAATGATGCCCGCACACTTGACCGTGCGGATGGCGGCCAGCTGCTCCTCGCGGTCTTGCTGGGCATAGAAGTACGAGACCGAGAGCCGGTGGTAGCCCTGTGCGTAGGTGGCGTCGCTTACGCCCTTGATGAGGCTTTCGAAAAAAGACGTGTCGGAGACCACACGGCCGTGCGCCTTGTAGACGACAAGAAGCAGGGTGCTCGTCTTCCTGGGCGTCTCGGTTGCCGCGTACTCGTAGCCAAGCTCACGTGCACACGCGAAGACGTGCTCGCGAGTCTCGGTTCCCACGCCGGGCCTGTTGCGAAAGACTAGCGAGACCGTTGCCGGGCTTACGCCGGCCGCCTTTGCCACGTCGCGTGCCGTCACCTTTGCCATTTCATCTCCCTCGCTTCCCGCCGTCCGTCACAAGCGCCGCACGGGCCAAATTAAGCCGGCCGCGCATGCCTGGGACCCCGGCCAATCCTTCGTCATGGCCAGCGCCATATGGCGTATGGCGCGCAGTTTAGTACTAAAGGTTTAGTAACACTTCCTCTTCTCGGTGAGCGGCCTGCTATGTCCTACTCTGCGTAATGGCAGGTAAAACCGCATGTGAATACAAGATTCGTTGTGTCGGTTAGCGTTGTAGACGTTTAGTTGAGCAAGCAGACGCCACGCGAACAGAGAAGGGAAGAACATGGACAAGGTCAAGCTGGGGTTCGTCCCCACGCGCCGGAGTATCTTCAGCGCGCCCGACGCCGTCAAGTACCGCGGCCTCACCGCCGAGCGCTTGCGCGAGCTGGGCGTCGACTTTGTAGACATCGACGATATCAACGACGAGGGCCTGCTCTTCGATGACTGCCACGTCGCCCCCATCGTCGAGAAGTTCCGTGCGGCCGGGGTCGACGGTATCTTGCTCTGTCACGCCAACTTCGGCACCGAGTACCTCTGCGCTCGCCTGGCCAAGGAGCTGGGCCTGCCCGTCCTCCTCTGGGGCCCGCGCGACGAGCGCCCCGAGCCCGATGGCACCCGCCTGCGCGACAGCCAGTGCGGCTTGTTTGCCACCGGTAAGGTCCTGCGCCGCTTCCAGGTACCCTTCACGTACATGACCAACTGCCGTCTCACCGATCCCGAGTTTGCTCGTGGCGTCTGGGACTTCTTGGCCGTCTGCAACGTGGTCAAGACATTCCGCAACGCGCGCATCCTCCAAATGGCCACGCGCCCCTTCGACTTCTGGTCCACCATGTGCAACGAGGGCGAGTTGCTCGAGAAGTTCAACATCCAGCTTTCTCCCATCCCCATGACCGAGCTCGTCCAAGCCGTCCGCGCCGCGCAGGCCGACGAGCCTGCCATGACCGCGATGCTCGCCCATATCAGAGAGAGCTTTGAGGTTTGCATCCCCGAGGACAAGGTCCCCGAGGTGGCGGGCCTGGCCATCGCCATGAAGCGCCTCATCGAGAAGTACGGCTGCAACGCCGGTGCCATCCAGTGCTGGAACGCGCTGCAAGACGAGCTGGGCATCATGCCCTGCGCCGCAAACGCGATCCTCAACGAGATGGGCATCCCCATCGTCTGCGAGACCGATATCCACGGCGCCATCACCGCGCTCATGGTCGAGGCGGCAGATCTCGGCCGTCACCGCGGCATGTTCGCCGACTGGACCGTTCGCCACCCCGACAACGAGAACGGCGAGCTGCTCCAGCACTGCGGGCCCTGGCCCTGCTCGGTTGCCTGTGCCAAGCCCAAGCTCACCTACCCGCTGGCCTTCGACCATCCCGGTGCGCTTACCGCCGAGGCCAAGCACGGCGTACTCACCCTGGCCCGCTTTGACGGCGACAACGGCGAGTACTCGCTGCTCTTGGGCAACGCCCGCGGCATCGACGGCCCGGCCGGCATGGGCACCTACCTGTGGGTCG
>CAVJWS010000028.1:0-21660 GCA_963653485.1 Prevotella sp. CAG:279 | reverse complement strand
GGTGGCGTCGAAGATGGAGCCGTGGGTCTCGCCGATGATGTCGGTGGAGACGATGTCGTCCTCGTTGTAGGCGAAGGTCTCGGAGATGGTCTCGGCGTAGGCCTTCATGGCAGCGTTGATCTCGTCAGCGGTGACCTTCTTGTCGACCACGGCGTAGAGGTTGGTGAGGGAGCCGGTCGGCGTCGGGACGCGCTGGGCGGCACCGATCAGCTTGCCGTTGAGCTCGGGGAGAACCAGGCCGATGGCCTTGGCGGCACCGGTGGAGTTGGGGACGATGTTGACGGCGCAGGCGCGGCCACGACGCTTGTTGCCCTTGCGCTGCGGGCCGTCGAGCGGCATCTGGTCGCCGGTCCAGGCGTGAATGGTGGTCATGATGCCGGAGACGATGGGGGCAAAGTCGTTCAGACCCTTGGCCATCGGGGCGAGGCAGTTGGTGGTGCAGGAAGCAGCGGAGATGATGTTGTCATCAGCGGTGAGCTGCTCGTGGTTGACGTTGTAGACGATGGTGGGCAGGTCGTTGCCGGCCGGAGCGGAGATGACGACCTTCTTGGCGCCAGCGTTGATGTGGGCCTGAGCCTTGTCCTTGCTGGTGTAGAAGCCGGTGCACTCGAGGACGACGTCGACGTCGAGCTCGCCCCAAGGCAGGTTGTTGGCGTCGGCCTCCTTGTAGATCTTAATCTCCTTGCCGTCGACGATGATGGAGTCCTCGGTGGACTCAACCTTGTGGTCGCGGCTGTAGTTGCCCTGCGTGGAGTCGTACTTCAGAAGGTAGGCGAGCATATCCGGGGAGGTGAGGTCGTTGATGGCGACGATCTCAGAGCCCTCGTGGCCGAACATCTGACGGAAAGCCAGACGACCAATGCGGCCAAAGCCGTTGATAGCAACCTTAACTGCCATGCTTTCTCCTTTCGAAGACCCCACGGGCGCCCCTTGCGCCGTGCGGGCCACGTTGGAAACACCATAGGTGATAATACCGCTTCTGCGGTCAAGTTATGCGGTTAATGGAAAAGTTGGCGTAAGAAATAAGCCATCTACCTGCAAGTTGTCCATAGAACGCTAGACAGGTTATGAATCGCCGCACGTAGCGGGCGTGGCCGCGCGAAGCACGATTTGTGACGAGCGCGTGAGCGTCCGCCGGTACGGCTTTGGTCTCCCCTAGCCACGCTGCGGGGCGTTGCTTTTGGCCGCGGCAGGCCAACTTGCGGCCGAAGGCTGAAAGGGGCCCGGGGCGGCATCTAGTAGAAGAGGGCGTGCGCCATCACCGTTCGCGGACGATGAGAAACAAGGTCATCCGCTTCAAACGTGGGAGCTTTGCGCTCCCCTACTTAAGTAGTTGCTCCAGGCGAAGGACGCGGTGGTAGAGGGCGCTCTTGGAGAGCGACGGGGTCATCTGGGCGCCGAGGTCTCGCAGGGAAAGGTCGGGATGGGCCCGCCTGGCCTGGCAGAACTGCAGAAGCGCGGGCGGCAGCGCGTCAAAGCCCACCTCGCGCTCGATGCGGTCGATGAGGGCGAGCTGGTCTGCGGCGGCGCCGGTGGAGCGCGCCTGGTTGGCGATCTCTGCGTTGACGCGACGGTTGACGTCGTTCTTCACGGACTTCACCACGCGCACGTTCTCGACGCCGCGAGCGATCCTGGTGGCCCCCACCACGTTGAGCAGGCTCTTGATGTCGTCAAAGCTCTTGAGGTAGATGGCGTAGGTGCCGCGGCGGCGGTTCACGCGGGCGGTGATGTTCTCGTCGTCGAGCAACTCCACGAGGTCATCGGCGAACTCCTCGCCGGTGACGGCAATCTCGAGGTGGAAGTCCCCGCGCGGGTCTGCGATGAAGCCGCCGGCCATGAAGGCGCCGCGCAGGTAGGCCGCGCGGCAGCAGGGCCGCGCCACCACGCGGGCGGCGATGCCATTGGAGAGGCCGCGACCCAAAACGAGCACGCCCATGCGAATAAGCGCCTGCTCAAGACCCTCCTGCTCAGGAATCTCGATGAGGTAGTTGCGGGTCTTGTGCAGGTTGGAGCGGCGCACGGTCAGCGAGGTCTCGAGCTCGAACACCTGACGCGCAAGGCGGATGACCGTTCGGGCCACGGCGCCCGTCTCGGTTGAGACCCGGATGGAGTAGGCGCCCGAGCCGTGGAACGACAGGGCGCCGCAGACGCGCACGATGGCCGCGAGCTCGGCCACGTCGCATTCCTCGCAGCTCCCCTTGATGCGGGCGAGCTCGTCTTTTACCTCGGCGGTGAACGACATCGCTAGCTCGTCCTCACGTTGGCAAGGGCGAGGTCGCGGTGCGACAGGCTCACGTGGTAGCCGCTCTTCTCCAGATAGGCGGTCGTGGAGTTGGCGATGGCGACGCTTCTGTGCTGCCCGCCCGTGCAACCTACCGCGATGGAGAGGTGGCTCTTGCCCTCGGCAACGTAGCCGGGCATGGCGACGTCGAGCAGGTTGTACCAGGCGTCGAGGAACTTCTCGGTGGTGGGGTTGTTGAGCACGAAGTCGCTCACGACCTTGTCGTTGCCGGTGAGCGTGCGCATCTGCGGGTCATAGAAGGGATTGGGCAGGAAGCGGACGTCGATCATGAGGTCGGCCTCAACCGGCATGCCGTGCTTGAAGCCGAACGAGAAGACGCTCACCTCCATGAGCTGCTGGTCTGTGAGCTCTGAGAAGGTGCGGCGGATGCGCGTGCGCAGGTCGCGCACGGAGATGTGGCTCGTGTCGATGACGAGGTCTGAAGCCTCGCGCACGCTCTGAAGCTGCTCGCGCTCGCGCTTGATGGCGCTTTCCAGCGACTCGCCGGGCGCGGCCAGCGGATGGCGGCGGCGGTTCTCGTCATAGCGGCGCATGAGGACCTCGTCGCTCGTGTCAAGGAACAGGACCTTGCAGGAAAGCTCATGCTCGCGCAGCTGGGCGAGCGAGTCGGCAATCTCGTCAAACAGGCCCTGGGAGCGCAGGTCGCAGGTGACGGCGAGATGGCGGCCCACGCCGGTGTTGATGCCCACGAGGCCGGCGAGCTGCAAGATGAGGCGCGGGGGCAGGTTGTCGATGCAGAAGTAGCCCATGTCCTCAAAGATGTGCATGGCCTGGGTGCGGCCCGAGCCGCTCATGCCCGTGATGACCACGATGTCGGGAACGCGGGCGGCCATCTCGGCCGAGCGCATCTTGAGGCCCTGGCCGCTCGCGGACTCGGGCGTGGCCTGGCGAGAGGCGCTTGCCTCGGCCGCCTGCAGCAGGCGCGAGCGCGTCTCGTCGGTGCGGGCAGCGGTGGCGTCGGCATTGGCAGACGCAGCGTCGGCAGGCGAAACGCCGGCGATTGAACGGTCGGCAAAAGCAGGGCATGAGCCAGGACCGGCAGACATGGCGCCAACGCAAGCGTCATCAACGGCGGCCGCGGCGTCGGCGACACCCCGCGCCCCAACGACCTTCTCGGGCGCCTTGCCCTCGTTCTCGTTGCCCATGGCCACTCCTCTCGTCAACTCCCAAGAGTATACAAGCAAGCCACGGACAATAAGCCGCCCCAGGGCCTGCCTTGTTCCGTACCCTAGAGTACGGTACTCTAAGGTACGGTACTCAGGAGTACGGAGCAGCATCTATCCGTACTCAGGAGTACGTCATCAAGGAAATAGAACCATCGCTTCTGGGAGGCCACCATGTTCGTCGGTCGTGAAGAGGAGCTCGCCGCGCTCGAGCAGATGTACGAGAAGAGCGACTTCCAGATGGCGGTCATCTACGGTCGCAGGCGCGTTGGCAAGACCTCGCTCATCGACGAGTTCGTCAAGGACAAACGCACGCTCTACTTCACGGCGCAGCAAAAGACCTCGCACCAGAACCTTGAGCTGTTCAGCGCGGCCGCCTATGTGGCCTTTGATATGCCCACAGGTCTGCCATCCTTCTCCACCTGGAACGACGCCCTGGCCTTTGTGGTGCAACAGGCCGGCGCACTGGACAAGGAGCAGCCCCTCGTCTTCGTCTTTGACGAGTTCCCCTATGCGGCCGAGGCCGACGCCTCCCTGGCCTCGGTGCTGCAGACGGCCATCGACCACGGCTTCAAGCAGACGCGCACGCGCATCATCCTGTGCGGAAGCAACGAGGGCTTCATGGAAAGCGAGGTCCTTGGCAGCAAGAGCCCGCTCTACGGCCGCCGCACCATGCAGATGCGCCTCTCCCCCTTCGACTACCTCGACGCAGCACGCATGTTGCCAAAGGCAAAGCCCGCAGAGCTCGTGGCCTACTACGCCACCTTCGGAGGAACCCCCTACTACCTCTCGCAGATTGACACGAGCAAGTCCTACGAGGAGAACGTCTCGGACCTCTTCTTCAACCGTCTCGGCATGCTCTACGAGGAGCCGCTCATGCTGCTTCGACAGGAACTCCACGAGCCGGCGAGCTACAACTCCATCCTCGACGCGATCGGCTCGGGCGCCACGGCGCCGACACGCATCGCCGAGAAGGCCGGCGTCAACGCCAACTCCGTGGGCAAGTACCTCAAGACGCTTGCGTCCCTCGGCATCATCGAGAAGACGAGCCCTTTGGGTGCAGGGTCTGCCAAGGCCTCAATCTGGAAGTTCAAGGACCCCTTCTTTGCCTATTGGTACCGCTTCGCGAGCGGCTACCTCGGCACCATCGAAGAGGGCGCCGGCCGCGCCCTTGCGCCCTATGCCACCTCGGGCCAGGTCTTCGACACCTATGTTGGCAAGCAATTCGAGACCATCTGCCTGCAGTGGGTGCGCCGCGAGAGCATCGCCGGGCGGCTCCCCTTTGCCGCCCTCGAGTTTGGGCAGTGGTGGGGCACCGACCCACGCGAACGAGAAGAGGTGGACATCGACGTCGTGGCCACCAACAAGATCGAGCGCGAGCTGCTCGTCGGCGAATGCAAGTGGAGAAACTCCTTTGACGAGAGCGCGACCATCGAGACGCTCGAGGAGCGAAGCGAGCTGCTGCGCGGCTTCTCGAAGCGCCACTTCGTCCTCTTCTCAAAGAAGGAAGCGAGCGACGGCACGAAGGCCAAGGCGGCCGAGAGAGATGACCTGATGCTCGTAAGCGCCAAAGACCTCTACGCCGAGCTCGGGCGATAGACACAGCAAGGCGCCCGTGGCCACTGCGGCTACGGGCGCCTTTTTCGTAGTGCCGTTAGTCCAGGTCGGCGCCGTTGGAGGCGATGACCTTCTTGTACCAGTAGAAGCTCTTCTTGCGGCTGCGGGCGTAGGTGCCGTTGCCGTCGTCGTCGAGGTCCACGTAGATGAAGCCGTAGCGCTTGCTCATCTGGCAGGTGGACATGCTCACCAGGTCGATGCAGCCCCAGGGCGTGTAGCCCATGACGTCCACGCCCTCCTCGATGGCTGCGCCGATGGCCTGGATGTGACTGCGGAAGTAGTCGATGCGGTAGTCGTCGTTGATGGAGCCGTCCTCCTCCACCTTGTCGTAGGCGCCCAGGCCGTTCTCGACCACGAACAGCGGCTTGTGGTAGCGGTCAGCCATGTCGATGAGCGCGTAGGTGAGGCCGTCCGGGTCAACCTGCCAGCCCCAGTCGGAGATGGGCAGGAAGGGGTTCTTGACGCCCGTGGCGAGATTGCCGCCGACCTTCTCGCGCTTGTCGGCGTCGATGGAGTCGACCATGCTCATGTAGTAGGAGAAGGAGACGAAGTCAACCGGGTACTGCTTGAGGATGGCCTCATCGCCCTGGCCGAACTCGACGTGGATGCCCTTGCGCTCCCAGTACTTGAGGACGTGGGCGGGGTACTCGCCAAAGACCTGGACGTCGGAGTAGAAGTAGTTGTCGCGGTTGTCCTTCTGCGCGAGCAGCATGTTCTTGGGGTTGCAGTTCTCCGGATAGGTGAGCGTGCGCGTCACCATGCAGCCCATCAGCGCGCCGGGCACCATCTCGTGCAGGTACTTGGTGGCAAGGGCGCTGGCCACGAACTGGTTGTGGACGCACTGGTAGATGAGCTCCTCGCACTTCTCGGCCGGGTAGCGGTCGCAGCAGACGCCGATGGTGGTCCAGGGGTGGCGGAAGACGGAGTCGATCTCGTTGAAGGTGAGCCAGTACTTCACGTACTGCCCGAACTCGCGGTAGCACACCTTGCAGAAGCGCACGAAGAAGTCGATGACCTCGCGCTTGCCCCAGCCGTCGTAGTTGTTGGCGAGGTAGAGCGGCATCTCGTAGTGGTGGAGCGTCACGAGCGGCTCGATGCCGGCCTCCTTGAGGGTGCGGAAGAGGTCACGGTAGAAGTCGATGCCGGCCTGGAGCGGCTCCTCCTCGGTGCCCGTGGGGAACAGGCGCGTCCACTGGATGGAGACGCGCAGGGTCTTGAAGCCCATCTCGGCAAAGAGGGCGACGTCTTCCTTGTAGTGGTGGTAGAACTCGATGCCGTGGCGCTTGGGGTAGACGTACGTGTCGCTCGAGGCCTCGGCCTCGACAATCTGGGCCGAGGTGATGCCGTGCAGGGCCGCGTAGTCGGTCTTGTCGACCTTGGGCTTGTAGGTGGTGCAGTCGGCGACGGAAAGGCCCTTGCCGCCCTCGTCCCAGGCGCCCTCGCACTGGTTGGCGGCGGTGGCGCCGCCCCAGAGGAAGCCTTCGGGGAACACGGTCTTGCTAGCCATGCGCTTCTCCTTACTCGGCGCCACGGCGCCGCTCGGTTTGCTTGCGAGATAACGGATTGCACGGAATACAGATGCGGGACAACGTGGGCACCTGCGCCCAAAGGCGCGGCGGCACGCCGGTTGTCGCCGGCTAGAACAGCAGCATGCCGATCATGAGCATGAGGGGCATCGTAAGCAGCGAGAAGAGGGTCGAGGCCGTTGCGAGGCCGGCGCCGAAGCGATAGTCGCCGCCAAAGAGCTGGGCAAAGGCCGCGGCGGTGGCGCCGCAGGGAGCCCCGATGGCGATGAGCGCCACGAGCTTGCAGGCGGTTGGCAGCGGCCAGAACGTGAGGATGGCGATGCTCACGAGCGGCACCACGACGAGCTTGAGGACGCTCGCCTTGTAGATGGAGCGCGTGCAGACGAGCGAGCGCAGGTCGCTCTGCGCCAGATAGATACCGAGCATCAGCATGCCCAGGCCCGCGTTGAGGTTGGCGATGCCGTCCACCATGGACTCGAAGGGGCCGGCGAGCTCGACGGAGAACAGGAACATGAGCACGCCGGCGATGATGCTGATGATGACGGGGTTGGTGAAGATCTTCTTGGCGCTCACCATCGAGGCGTCGCGCGTGTACCACCAGATGCAGTAGGTCCACACGATGACGGTCTGCACGGCGATGAGCACCGAGACGTAGACGACGTACTCGTCGCCCACCACGGCCTCCACGAGCGGGATGCCCACAAATCCCATGTTGGAGATGATGATGCCGAGCTGCGAGACGCGCTCGCCGTTGTAGCCGTAGGCGATGTGCGCCACGGCGATGCTCGCCCCCAACAGCACCACGGAAAGCACCGTGAGCGAGATGACGTTGCCCATGACCTCGGGGTCGAAGGGCGTGGCCAGGGCGCGCACGATGACGGCGGGTAGCGAGACGTAGCAGGTGATGTTGGCGAGCACCTTGGAGCCGTCCTTGGGGATGAAGCCGGCCTTTTGGCAGCCGGCGCCCACCGCCATCATCATGAACATGGCGGCAATCTGCGAAAGCATGACCGGCATGGTCGTTGCGAGCGACAGCTCCACGTACCTCATCCCCTCCTGCGCGCGGGCGCGCCTTGGTGCAACGTACAAAGCGGGCGAAGGCGTGCCCCCCCCGCGCCTTCGCCCCGAAATGGTCATGTCCCGCCCCGAGGCGGCGTGCCCCGCCATAATCCCTGGCCGCTGAGGTGCGCCGCATCGGGAGCGACAAGCCCGACGAAGCGTGTTCAACGCGTGAGGAGGGTTGGAGCCCCGAGATGGCGTGCCTCAGTTAGGCCAGGAAGGCAAGGTCCGGCCTTACAGCTCTTCGCCGTTCGTGGCGCAAACCTTCTGGTACCAGAAGAAGCTGTCCTTGCGGGAGCGGTGGAGGTCACCGGAGCCGTCGTTGTGCTTGTCGACGTAGACGAAGCCGTAGCGCTTCTTCATCTCGCCGGTACCGGCGGAGACGATGTCGATGGGGCCCCACATGGTGTAGCCCATGAGGTCCACGCCGTCATGGACGGCCTCGGCCATCTGCTCGATGTGCTCGCGCATGTAGTCGATGCGGTAGCTGTCGTGGATGGAGCCGTCCTCCTCCACCGTGTCCACGGCACCCAGGCCGTTCTCGACCACCATCAGCGGAATCTGGTAGCGGTCCCACATGTCGTTGAGGTGCCAGCGCAGGCCCTTGGGGTCGATGGCCCAGCCCCACTCGGAGAACTTGAGGTAGGGGTTCTTGGCATCGTCGTAGAAGACGTTGCCCGAGCCCACCGGCACGCTCGGGTCAGTGGAGACCGTGGAGCTCTTGTAGTAGCTGAAGGTGTAGAAGTCCACCTTGCCCTCGGCCAGGACCTGGGCGTCGCCAGGCTCCTGCTCAATGGAGATGCCCTTCTCCTCCCACAGGCGCGCGGCCCAGGTGGGATAGGCGCCGCGCACGTGGACGTCGGCGCAGTAGTGGTTGCACATGCGCTCCATCTTCTGGGCAAACAGCACGTCATCGGGGTTGCAGCTATAGGGGTAGACCGCGCGGCTCGCGATCATGCAGGCGACCTTGTTCTCGGGGTCAATCTCATGGGCGGCCTTCACGGCCAGGGCGCTCGCCACGAACTGGTGGTGGAGGGCCTGGTAGCGGCGCTGCTCATCGTCCCAATCGGTCTTGGTGCTGTAGTTGAGCGGCGTGTTGTCCTCGGGCGGCAGGATGCCTCCGCCCATGACGTTGCCAAAGGGCGCGCACAGGCAGTTGATCTCGTTGAAGGTGATCCAGAGCTTCACGAGGCCCTTGTACTCGGTGAAGCACAGCTTGGCGTAGCGCACGAAGAGCTCGATGAGCTTGCGGCTCGACCAGCCGCCGTACTTCTTGGCCAGGGCGAAGGGCAGTTCGTAGTGCGAGAGCGTAACGAGCGGCTCGATGCCGTTCTTTCGCATCTCCTCGAACATGGAGCGGTAGAACTCGACGCCCGCCTGGTTGGGCTCGTCGTCCTCGCCCGTGGGGAAGATGCGGCCCCAGTTGATGGAGACGCGCAGGCACTTGAAGTTCATCTCGCCAAAGAGGGCGATGTCCTCCTTGTAGTGGTGGTAGAAGTCCACGGCCTCGTGGCTGGGGTAGTACTCGCCCTCATGCACCGTATTGGTGATGATGCGCGGGGTGTTCACGGTGCCGCCCTTGATCATGTCGGGCACCGAGAGGCCCTTGCCGTCCTCGAGGTAGGCGCCCTCGCACTGGTTGGCGGCAAGCGCGCCGCCCCAGAGGAACCCTTCGGGGAACTTTGCCATCTTCGTATCCTCTCTCTAATTAGTAGCTACGTAGCTCGCCGCCTTGCAGGCGCTCACGTCATGGGGCGAGGCGATGCGGCGCGCACGGGCGCCAACAAGCCGTGCCTGCAAAGACGTGAGGCCAGACGTTGCGAGGGCGAGCTATTTGTACCGCCTGCAAAGGGATAAGCCGCAAAGTCGCACGAACTTGTTAATCACCCGCAACCCCGCGGCCACACAACGTTTGCTAGCTCAGGTCGGCTCCGTTGGTCTCGATGCACTTCTTGTACCAGAAGAAGCTGTCCTTGCGGCTGCGCTCGCCGGTGCCGGTGCCGTCGTCGTGCTTGTCCACGTAGATGAAGCCGTAGCGCTTGGCCATCTCGCCGGTGGAGGCGCTCACCAGGTCGATGCAGCCCCACATGGTGTAGCCCATGAGCTGCACGCCGTCCTCCACGGCCTCCCCCATCTCGTGGATGTGTTGGCGCAGGTACTCGATGCGGTAGTCGTCATGCACCCGGCCGTCCTCGCCGGGCTTGTCAAAGGCGCCCATGCCGTTCTCAACCACCATGAGCGGCTTCTGGTAGCGGTCCCACATCTCGTTCAGGCTCCAGCGCAGGCCCTTGGGGTCAATCTGCCAGCCCCAGTCGCTCGCCTTGAGGTAGGGGTTCTTCACGCCGCCGAAGAGGTTGCCGCCGGTCTTCTCCATCGTGGGGTCGAGGCTCACGCAGTTGCTCATGTAGTAGCTGAAGGTGCAGAAGTCCACCGTGCCGGCGCGCAGCAGCTCGGCGTCGCCTTCCTCCATCTTCACCGTGATGTCGTTCTCGGCAAAGTAACGCAGCATGTAGCCGGGGTAGTAGCCGCGCACGTGGACGTCTGAGGTGAAGTAGTTCACGCGCTGCATGACCTGCTGGGAGAGCAGGACGTCGGCCGGGTCGCAGGTGCGGTAGTAGTACGGGATGTAGATGCACATGTCGCCGATCTTGAGCTCGGGATAGCGCTCGTGGGCGTAGAGGACCGTCTTGGCGCTCGCCACGAACTGGTTGTGCACCGCCGTGTAGCGCACGGACAGGTCGAAGGGCAGCTCGCTGCGCGGGCCGGTGTAGCCCTTGAAGGTGCCGGTGGAGGTGGAGGCGCCGCCGCGGGCCAGGCCGCAGTTGATCTCGTTGAAGGTGAGCCAGTACTTGACCTTGTCGTGGTAGCGGTCGAGCACGCAGGTGGCGTAGCGCACGAAGTGGTCGATGCACTCGCGGCTCTCCCAGCCGTTCATGGCGTCCACGAGGGCGTAGGGCATCTCGTAGTGGCTGATGGTCACGAGCGGCTCGATGCCATGGGCGCGCAGGCAGTCGAAGACGCGGTCGTAGAAGGCAAGGCCGGCCTCGTTGGGCTCGGTCTCCATGCCCGTGGGGAAGATGCGCGTCCAGGCGATGGACATGCGGAAGCACTTGAAGCCCATCTCGGCCATAAGGGCGATGTCGCCCTCGTAGGTGTGGTAGAAGTCGATGCCCTCGTGGTTGGGGTAGTACTTGGAGGGGTCGAGCGAGGGGTCGATCATACGCGGCGTGTTCACGTCGCCGCCGGTGACCACGTCGGCAACCGAGGCGCCCTTGCCATCCACGTCCCAAGCGCCCTCGAACTGGTTGGCGGCCGTGGCGCCGCCCCAGAGGAATCCGTCGGGGAACTTCGCCATCTTCGTTTCCTTTCCTTCATACGTAACATGCCCGAACGTTGCGACGCGCCGCTTGCGGCTACGCGGCCGCAACGTGCGGACAGGCTTCTCAAACGGAAGCGAAGAGCCGCCCGAGACGTGCCCGGGCGGCTCTTGCGAGACGAACTCTTAGGCCTGGGCCTTCTTGGGCTCGTCCTCCTTGTAGGTGATGTAGGTGAGCGCGAAGGAGATCACGCAAGCGATCACGATGCCGATGGCATAGTAGATCATGTTGGTGATGCCCTCGGCACCCGACGGGTCGATGTAGACGGGCAGGCCAAGGATGCCGGAGTAGCCAGCAACGAACTGCTTGGCGCCCATGAGGCCCATGAAGCCGCCGCCGATGGCGGAAGCGATGCAGCTCATGACGAACGGGGTCTTCTTGGGCAGGGTCACGCCGTAGATGGCGGGCTCGGTGGTGCCGAACAGGCCGGTAATGGCGGCCGGGATGGCGACGTCGCGGACCTTCTTGTCCTTGGACTTGAACATCACGGCGAGGACGGAAGCGACCTGGGCGTGGGTGCAGACCTGACGGCCACCGAAGACGGCGTCATAGCCAAGCACGGAGAGGTTGTTGAGGTACATGGGGACGACGGCCCAGTGCAGGCCGAAGACCACGAGGACCTGCCAGAGGCCACCAAGGACGGCACCGCAGAGCACGCCGCCGACGACCGGGATCTCGTAGATGGTCTTGAAGAAGAGGGCAAGGATGTTGGTGAGGGTGCCGGCGACCGGGCCGATGACCAGGTAGGTCAGGGGCACGAAGATGAGCAGCGTCAGCATCGGGGTGAGGAAGAAGCGCAGGGCCGCGGGGATCTTGGGGTCAACGGCCTTCCAGAACTTGGAGGCGCAGAAGACGGCAAGGATGATGGGGATGACCGAGCTGGTGTAGCCGGAGCTCGGGAACACGATCGGCAGGCCGTAGAAGGTGCTGGAGTAGCTCATCTCCAGGAAGGTGCCGGTGAAGACGGAGCCGACGGCATCGGCGGACTTCATGGCGACCATGCTGGGATAGCACAGGGCCGCGCCCATGGCGGCGCCGACGAACTGGTTCATGCCGAACTTCTTGGCGGAGGTGATGCCGAGGAAGATGGGCAGGAAGTAGAAGAAGCCGTCAGCGAAGGAGTAGATAGTCTGGTAGGCACCGTCGGTGGAGGCAATGAGGCCGAGGAAGGAGCACAGCGAGAGCAGGCCCTTGGTCATGCCGGCGGCGGCAAGCACGGGAAGGACCGGCTGCAGGATGCTGGAGATGAGGTCAATGGCCACGTCAGCGGGCTTCTTGGGGCCCTTGTCGCCCTCGTCCTCCTCGATGACGTTGCCGTCCTCGTCAACCAGGCCGCCGGCCTGGAACTTGCCGATGGCGAGCACGGTGTCGTAGACCTCGGTGACGTGCGGGCCGATGACGACCTGGTACTGTCCGCCGGCGTGCATGATCTTGATGACACCGTCGGTGTTCTCGAGCACCTCGTCGTTGGCGAGCGACTCGTCCTTGAGCTTGAAGCGCAGGCGGGTCACGCAGTGGGCAAGGGACTTGACGTTGTCCTTGCCACCCACGTTCTGGATGATGATGCGCGCGAGGCCATCATATTTGCTTGCCATGTTCACTCCTTTTCCAAGTGCTGGGCAATTACCGTACGTACGACACGCTCATTCGCGGCGCCTTGCGAA
The DNA here is from genome assembly GCA_963653485.1 of Prevotella sp. CAG:279. Taxonomy (GTDB): domain Bacteria; phylum Actinomycetota; class Coriobacteriia; order Coriobacteriales; family Atopobiaceae; genus Parolsenella. The sequence goes on along the minus strand of CAVJWS010000028.1, from coordinate 8,952 downwards.
CCCGCGTGACAGATACCGAAGCTTGCGACCGGGCCTTAGGGGTGCTCGATCTTTATGAGGTACATGAGCAGGTAGAAGCGCTCCTCGTCGGTGAGCTTCCAGCCGTGTTCGCGCTTGAAGTAGCGCGCGATCGCCTTTGAGGTGGCGTCTGCCTTGGGGTAGCTCTTGGCAACCTCCCTGAGCAGGGAGAGCTCGGTGGTTGAGCTGGGCTGCTCGCCCATGAGGCGCTTGACCAAAAACTTGAGGTGAACCACGAAGCGGCCGTAGCCATGGCTGCGGCGGTCGACCTTCTCGCCCTTGAGCATCTTCTTCTCAACGATCTCGGTCACGTCGTCGATGATGGTGAGGGTCTTCTGCACGTTGCGGGTGCTGGTGGCACGGCTCGAGCCCTTGCCCTCGGCCGTGATGATGTGCAGCGCGATGGAGCAGGCCTCGGTCTGGGGCAGCTCGATGCCGCAGGCAGACTCCATGAAGGCCACGCCCGTCTTGCCAAGCTCGTACTCGCTGGGATAGACCACCGGGATGTCGGCGGCCAAGGGGTTGTCCATGACGATGCCCTCGGCATAGCGCTCGGCGGCAAACTGCAGGTGGTCTGCCAGCGTGAGATAGAGGTTGGGGTTGAGCTTGCAGTCCAGCTCGACCTCGGCCAGGCGGACGATGTCCATGGCCACGCCGATGACCTCGCCGGAGATGGAGTTGATGGTCTTGAGAAGGTCGTCGTTGACGTCGCGGAAGACGCGGTGGATCTGGGAGGTCTCCTCCAGCTCGTAGGGCGGCTTGCGAAAGCCCAGGCCCTTGCCAAACACAACAAGCTCGTTGCCGTCGGCGTCCTGCGCCATGGCCACGTTGTTGTTGATGCGCTTGGTGATCAGCATGAAAAAACTCCCCTCGAGGCCCCTGGAAACCTACCTGCAGCGTACTCCCTTTGCCGGGATGCGCCGTGCCTGTGGGTTTCGCCTTGCCTCGCCGAGGAGTAACAACCGAAACGACACGTGAAGAATAGATGCAAACTTGATGTTCGATATCGCGAATACCGATTTTTACCGCTCGCGGGCGAAATTCTACCGTTCATCTGTGAGTTGAACTCGTTCCGCTACGCAACTTTCCAGCAATTTTGGCAAATCGTTCGCAGATTGGCCCCGTCCCGCGCTAAAGCTTCGCTGATATATTCAACCCAACATAGGCGCCGGGAGGCCCGGCCCGAGAGAGAGGCACGCGCATGGAAGAACCCAAGCTGCACATCCCCGACACCTTCCTGTGGGGCGGCGCCACCGCCGACTTCCAGTGCGAGGGCGGATTTGGCGAGGGCGGTCGCGGCCTTCTCACCCGCGACTTCGAGACCGACGGCAACCAGCAGCGCCCGCGCCAGATCACGCTCAAGATGCCCGACGGCAGCCGCACCTCGGTGAACAGCAGCTTCTTCATGTGCCGGCCCTTCCCCGAGGGCGCCGTGCCCACCATCTACGACGACGAGTACTATCCCAGCCACCAGGCCGTGGACTTCTACCACCACTGGCGCGAGGACATCGACTACATGGCCGAGATGGGCTTTGGGGTCTACCGCTTCTCCATCACCTGGAGCCGCATCTTCCCGCTCGGCGACGAGCAGACCCCCAACGAGGAGGGCCTGAAGTTCTACGAGGACGTGGTTGACTACCTGCTCTCCAAGAACATCCAGCCGCTCATCACCATCTGCCACGACGAGGTCCCGGCCCACCTGGCCGAGAAGTTCTGCGGCTGGGAGAGCCGCGAGGCCATCGACTGCTACCTCAAGCTCTGCCGCGCCCTCTTTGAGCGCCTGGGCTCCAAGGTGAAGCTCTGGCTCACCTTCAACGAGATAAACGCCGTTGCCGGCTACATCGCCACCGGCTCGCCGCGCACCGACCCCCAGACCCACTATCGCTGCATCCACAACATGTTCCTCGCCAGCGCCAAGGCCGTGGTGATGGGCCACGAGATGATGCCCGGTTCGATGTTCGGCACCATGTACGCGCTCTCCGAGGTATACCCGGCCACCTGCAACCCCAACGACGTCTTCCGCCGCATGCAGTTCCGCCACATGAGCCAGTTCTTCTCCGACGTCATGGCCCAGGGCGCCTACCCCTACTACGCCGAGGCCATCTTCGCCCGCCTTGGGGTGGACTCCTCTCTCTTCATTGAGGAGGGCGATGCCGAGGTGCTCGCCGCGGGCCCGCTCGACTACGTCACCTTCAGCTACTACCGCAGCTCCATCATCCACGAGGACACCGAGCTTCTGCGCCTGGGCGGCGACATGAACAACCCCTACCTCAAGAACAGCGACTGGGGCTGGCCGGTTGACCCGGTGGGCCTGCGCTACGTCATGAACGAGGTGTATGACCGCTACCGCAAGCCCATCTTCATCGTGGAGAACGGCCTGGGCGCCTACGACAAGGTGGAGGAAGACGGCACCATCGACGACCAGTACCGCATCGACTACCTGCGCGACCACCTCACCGAGATGAAGAAGGCCATCTGCATCGACGGCGTGGAGTGCCTCGGCTACACGATGTGGGGCTGCTTTGACCTGGTCTCGCTTTCCACCGGCGAGATGGCCAAGCGCTACGGCTTTGTGTACGTGGACATGGACGACAAGGGCAACGGCAGCCTCAAGCGCTCCAAGAAGAAGAGCTTTGACTGGTTTGCCCACCTCATCGCCACCAACGGCGACGAACTCTAGGATTTGAAGGCGCGGTGCCCGCAGCGATGCGGGCACCGGCTTTTAGCGGGGAAGATGGCGGGGGCCGGATCCGTTAGGCAAGGGCGGCGGGGCCGGTGGACACCAGGCAAACGCGACGGCACGCCGACGACGGGCCGCGCACGCTCGCGGATAATGAGATTTAATGGACAGACACGTTGGGCGGCCCAAACGCGGGCAGCCGCGAAGGCCGGACGCAGGCGGGCGCACGCTCGCCACGGAAAGCAAAGGAGAGGCCATGCAGCTTAGGAGCGATTCCGTAAAGAAGGGCGTGGCCCGCGCGCCGCACCGCAGCCTGCTCAAGGCCGATGGCCTCACCGACGAGGAGATGGAGCGTCCCCTCGTCGCCATCTTCAACTCCAGAAACGACATCATCCCAGGCCACAACAACCTCGACAAGATCTGCGAGGCCGTGAAGGCCGGCATCTACATGGCCGGCGGCGTGCCGTTTGAGATCTCCACCATCGGCGTGTGCGACGGCATCGCCATGAACCACGACGGCATGCACTACAGCCTGGTCTCGCGCGAGGTCATCGCCGACAGCTTTGAGTGCGCCGTCCAGGGCCACGCCTTTGACGCGGCCGTGTGCATCCCCAACTGCGACAAGATCGTGCCCGGCATGATCTTGGGCGCGCTTCGCGTGAACGTCCCCACCCTGTTCGTCTCGGGCGGGCCCATGCTGCCCGGCCATGAGCCCGGCTGCACGGGCGGCGCCACCACAGACCTCAACACGCTGTTTGACGGCGCGGGCCAGGTGCAGGCCGGCACCATGACGCTCGAACGCCTCGCCTACTACGAGAACACCGCATGCCCCACCTGCGGCAGCTGCTCGGGCATGTTCACGGCCAACTCCATGAACTGCCTGTGCGAGGCCCTCGGCATCGCGCTTCCCGGCAACGGCACCATCCCGGCCGTGTACTCCGAGCGCCTGCGCCTGGCCAAGCACACGGGCATGAAGGTGATGGAGCTGCTCGAGAAGAACGTGCGCATCGGCGACCTCATCTCGGCGGCGGCCATCCACAACGCCATGGAGTGCGACATGGCCTTTGGCGGCTCCACCAACACGGTTCTGCACCTCACCGCCATCGCGCGGGCAGCGGGCCACCCCATCTGCATGGACGACTGGGACGAGGCCAGCAAGCGCACGCCGCACCTGGTGAAGCTCGCCCCCTCTGGGCCGCGTCCGCTCATCGACCTCTACGCCAAGGGCGGCGTGCCCATCGTCATGCACGAGCTGGCCGAGCTGGGACTTCTCGATATGGAGGCCCTCACCTGCATGGGGCCGATGGAGCAGTACCTGCGCGAGTGCACCAAGCCGGCCGACGGCGAGGTCTGTCGCTCGCACGGCAACCCCTTCAGCGAGCAGGGCGCCTTGCGCGTGCTGCACGGCAACATCGCGCCCAACGGCGGCATCGTGAAGAAGAGCGCCGTTGACCCGAGCATCATGGTGCACACGGGCCCCGCGCGCTGCTTCAACTCCGAGGAGGAGGCCTGCGAGGCCATCTTTGGCGGCAAGATCTGCGAGGGCGACGTGGTGGTCATCCGCTACGAGGGCCCCAAGGGCGGCCCCGGCATGCGCGAGATGCTCACCCCCACGAGCGCCATCGTGGGCATGGGCCTTTCCAAGAGCGTGGCCCTCATCACCGACGGGCGCTTCTCCGGCGCCTCCAAGGGCCCCTGCGTGGGCCACGTGAGCCCCGAGGCCGCGGCCGGCGGCCCCATCGCCCTCATCGAGGACGGCGACCAGATTCTCGTGGACATCGAGGGCGGAAAGCTGGAGCTGCTGGTAAGCGATGCCGAGCTCGCCCGCAGGCGCGAGGCCTTTGTGCCGCCGGCTCCCAAGCACAACCACGGCGTCCTAGCCAAATACGCCAAGCTCGTCTCCAGCGCCGACCAAGGCGCCTACGTGGGGTAGGTGCTAGCCCTCAAAGCCCTCGTCAGCAGAAGCACCTAGGCGCAACCGCACCTAGGTGCTTTTTCGTCTCCGGGCCCGGTCTTCAAAGCCGTTCCCCTAAGCCTTGGTTGTCAGACGCAAATGACGCGCAATCGGGTGCCCCTAGGCACCCACGAGCATCACGACGTTGAGGGCCGTCACCACGAGGGCGATGGCGATGAGCGCGGCCTTGAGCGCGGGACCGTTGGCATAGCGGCCCATGACGGTTGGGCTGCTTGTGAGCCATATCTGCACGAAGACCGTGATGGGTAGCTGCAACGAGAGCAGCACCTGGCTTGCCACGAGGCCTTGGAAGGGGTCGGAGACGAAGGAGATGGCCACCACGGCCGCGACGAAGGCGCCGATGACGCCAAGCGAGCTGTGGCGGTCGCGGATGTCGTAGGGCTCGCCGGCAAGTCCGGCCGAGATGGTGCCAGCCGCCATACCGGCCGTGACCGAGCTTGAGACGCCAGCAAGCAGCAGGGCGAGCGCAAAGACGATACGCGCGCCGGAGCCAAGCATGGGCTCGAGCGTGGAGGCGGCAAGTGCCAGGTCATCGACCACGATGCCCGCCTGGTAAAACGTCGCCGCCGCGAGGATGACCATGGTGCTGTTGATGGCCCAGCCGATGCCCATGGAGAAGAGGGTGTCGACGAACTCGTGGGCGAGTCGCTCGCGAATGACGTCGTCTCCCTGCGTATCAAAGCGCTGGCTCTGCACCACCTCGGAGTGCAGGAAGAGATTGTGCGGCATCACCACGGCTCCGAGCACCGAGACCACGACGGCCACGGAGCTCGGCGGCAGGCTCGGTGCCACCCAGCCCGTGGCGGCCGCGGGCCAATCGACCTCGACCATGGCAATCTCTGCCAAGAACGAGATGCCGATGAGCGAGACGAAGCCGATGATCCAGCGCTCGACCTTGCCGTAGGAGTTGGTGAGCAGAAGCGTCAGCGAGACGGCTGCCGTGGCAATGCCGCCGATACGTATGGGAAGGCCAAAGAGCATCTGCAGCGCGATGGCCCCGCCGAGGACCTCGGCCATCATGGTGGCCACGGCGGCCAGAAGGGCGGACGCCAGCACGAGGCGGGAGAGGGCCCTCGGCAGGTGGCGCGAGCAACTCTCGGCCAGGCATTCGCCAGTAACGATGCCGAGGTGGGCGGCGTTGTGCTGCAGGATGACGAGCATGACGGTGGAGAGGGTGACGACCCACAGCAGCGAGTAGCCAAAGGCCGAGCCCGCGGCCATGTTCGTGGCCCAGTTGCCCGGGTCAATGAACCCAACGGTGACGAGCAGCCCCGGCCCTATCCAGCGAAGGATTTCCAAGCCACCGCGCTGTCCCGCGTGGTTGGTTCCAAACAGCCGCGTGAGCAGCGTTTTCTTGTTGCGCGTCTCTGCGATGGGCTCTGTGGCGGCGAGGGATTTGCCCATGCCGTACCCGCCCTCGCGGCTGATGCCCCCAGAATCTATCTCCGAGGAGTCGCGTAGCCGTTGCCCAGCGCCAGCCCATTCGCCGCCTGCCATCGCCATCACCGTCCCGTCCATGAAGCCAAAGGCTATCGCATATAAGTTAGACGTGGCTAACTATAGGGCGATGCAAGGGCTTGCGCTAGACTCTAGGACTGCAAAGTTTGGCGAGGAGTTAGGCGTGCATGAAGGTCGTTATCTACACGGATGGTTCGAGCAGGGGAAACCCCGGCCCTGGCGGCTACGGAGCGGTGCTTCGCTGCACGGACTCCGCCGGCAAGCTGCATGAGCTCGAGCTCTCCGCGGGCTATAAGCGCACCACCAACAACCGCATGGAGCTCATGGGTGCCATTGCCGCGCTTGAGGCCCTTAAGCGCCCCTGCGAGGTCGAGGTCCACAGCGACTCGCAGTACGTGGTGAACGCCTTCAACAAGCATTGGGTGAGCGGCTGGCAGCGCCGCGGCTGGAAGAACGCCAAAAAGGAACCCGTGAAGAACCCGGACCTGTGGAAGCGCCTGCTTGCGGCCATGGAGCCGCACAAGGTGAGCTGGATCTGGGTACGCGGCCACAACGGCGCCGAGCTCAACGAGCGCTGCGACGAACTCGCCGTGGCCGCGGCCACCGCACCCAAGGCCACCTTGCTCGATGACGAGGGCTTTGAGGGCTAGAGCCTACTTCGCCTCAGCCCAGTTGGGGCCCCAGGAGACTTCGGCCACGAGCGGCACGCGCAGGGCCACCACGCCTTCCATCGTCTCCTTCACGAGCTGGCTCATGGCCTCGATCTCGCCCTCGGGCACCTCAAAGTCGAGTTCGTCATGAATCTGCAGGACGAGCTTGCTCTTGAGGCCCTCGACGCGCATGCGCTCGTCCACGGCCACCATCGCGAGCTTGATGATGTCTGCCGCACTTCCCTGCATGGGGTGGTTCATGGCCGTGCGCTCGCCAAAGTTGCGCAGGTTGGCGTTGCGCGCGGCAACGTCGGGCACGTGGCGCTTACGGCCGTACATAGTGGAGACCCACAGGTTGTTGTGGGCCTCAGCCACCACGCGGTCCAGGTAGCTGCGCACGCCAGGATAGGCGGCAAAGTAGCGGTCGATCATGTCCTGGGCCTCTTTGCGAGAGATTCCCAGAGAGGTGGACAGGCCATAGGCCTGCTGGCCGTAGACGATGCCAAAGTTCACGGCCTTGGCGCGCGAGCGCATCTCGTGGGAGACCTGCTCCACCGGCACGCCAAAGACGCGGGCCGCGGTCTCCGCATGGAAGTCCTCGCCCTCACAAAACGCCTGCACCAAGCCCTCGTCGCCAGAGAGGTGGGCAAGCAGGCGCAGCTCGATCTGCGAGTAGTCGCAGGCCAAAAAGACCTTGCCCTCCCCCACCGTGAAGGCCGTGCGCACGCGGTGGCCCAGCTCGCTGCGGGTGGGGATGTTCTGCAGGTTGGGGTTGGAGCTGGAGAGACGCCCGGTTGCGGCCACGGTCTGGTTGAGCGTGGTGTGGATGCGCCCGTCGCCCGCCACGAGGGCCGGCAGGGCGTCCAGGTAGGTGCTCTTGATCTTGGCCTTCTCGCGGTAGGCCAGGACCTTGGCCACCACTGGGTAGCTGTGGGAAAGCTCCTCGAGCACCTTGGCGTTGGTTGAGTAGTAGCCGCGCTGCGTCTTCTTGAGGCCGGCGGTGGGCAGGCCCAGGTCGTCGAACAGCACGCCGGAGAGTTGCATGGGGCTGTCGATGTTGAACTCGCGGCCGGCGAGCTCGTAAATTTCCTGGCGGTCCGCCTCGATGTCGGCGCCAAGGCCGGCCGACTGCTCGCGCAGGATGGCCGTGTCCACCGAGAGGCCCGTGCGCTCCATGCGCGCGAGCGTGGCCACGAGCGGCATCTCAATCTCGGCCATGAGTCGGGCCGAGCCGTCCTTCTCGAGCGCCTCTTGCAGGGGCGCCACGAGGTGGCGAGACGCGATGGCGGCCACGGCGTCTGCGGGCATGGCCGCGGTGGGCTCGGGCAGCTCGCCGGTGAGGTAGCGCTCGGCAACCTCGGCGGCCGCGTAGCTTCCCTTGGAGGAATCGAGCAGATAGGCGGCCACACCCACGTCAAAGAGACGCTCCGGGGCGCACATCGCCGGGTCAAAGGGAGTGCCGTCCGCGCACTTCGCCGCGGGCTCGGAGGAGTCTGCCGGGTAGACGGCGTGCATGAGGGCCTTCACGTCGGCCGAGGCCACATGCCAGCGGGTGAGGGCGCGCACGATGAGCTCGGTAGCCGCGGCGCCGGTGAGCTTGCCGGCGCCGGCCTCGCAGCTCGCCCACACGGCGGGGCCGTCCTGCTCGTCATCAAAGCCCAGGTCGAGCTTGAGCTGGCCAGAGTCGTCGGACTCGGTGAGGGCAAGGCCGATCCACTCCCCCGCCTCGCCGGCGGCTTCGAGCGCCTCCGGGAGCTTCTCGGAATCCAGGGGGCGGCCCAGCTCAAAGGCGGGCGCCACCTCGGCGGCCGCGGCGGCCGCGTCATAGGAGGCAAGCGCCAGCACCTTGCTCGTCATGCCGGTGAAGCCCAGCGCGCCCATGGCGGCACGGACCGTCTCGACCTCGAAGGTGGGGAACTTGGCCTCGGAAAGGTCCAGCTCGATGGGGGCGTCGGTGCGGATGGTGGCCACCTTGCGGCTGAGCAGGGCATCGTCGATGTGGGCGCGCAGGTTCTCGCCCATCTTGCCCTTGACCTCGTCGGCATGGGCGATGACCTCGTCCAGGTTGCCGTACTGGCAGATGAGGGCGCTGGCCTTCTTGGGGCCGATGCCGGGCACGCCGGGGATGTTGTCGGAGGAGTCGCCCTTGAGGCCGTAGAAGTCGGGCACGA
>CAVJWS010000027.1:0-22904 GCA_963653485.1 Prevotella sp. CAG:279 | reverse complement strand
GCGCGCCGCCAGCGTTCATCCTGAGCCAGGATCGAACTCTCCGTTCAAATTCAAGACCAAAAGGTCTTTCATTCAATGCACCGAGGCTCGACCCGTCTCCAGGTTCCGCTAACATCAATCCGCTGTCAGTGATTCGGATCCATCGAATAAGGAAAAGGGGTGCTTGTTACAAAGCACACACTTCGTCACTTCTTCGCTGTCTGTCTCGCGACCTCTTCGGTCGCAGTATCCGGTTCTCAAGGTTCGCGCGCGCCGCCTGACCTGCGGGTCCGTCGGACCGCGGGGCCGCGGCGCAGGGATGTAATATACGCGCCCCGGCACCCCCTTGCAACGGGGCGGGGGCGTCTCCACAAGGCGTACACAAATGGCGCGAGGGACGGCCCGGCGGGGCGCGAGATGTCGTGGCGGGGGCGCGCGGCCGGCACAAGGGAGGGCGCGCGGGCGATGCGGCTAACTCGCGCGGCGGCCCGGCCCCGCCACGCTTCCATACGAAGGGACGCGCCGGCCGGGATGGGCCCCCCGCGCGCAATTGCACATGGGCCGACGCCCCAGGAGGCGCGCGCCCACGTTCATATAGAGGAAGGCCCGCCGACTACCGCGGCGGGCCTTCGTCCCATACATATAGTTGAGCGCCGGCTTACATGGGGCGCGCCAGCTCAGCCACACGCTCTAGCTAAGCCACACGCGCTAGCGCGGGCGCACGACCTAATCGCCCTACCCCACAGAGAGGGGATTGGTGGCCAGGTTGGCGCCGGCCTCGAGGAGCTCGTCTCGCTGCGCCTTGGTGGGGGCCTCGGCATAGACGCGAGCGACGGGGTTGTTGCGCGAGGGGCGCACAAGCACCCAAGAGCCGCCCTCAAACTCGGCGCGAAGGCTGTCTTGCGAGTGGGAGACGCTCACGGTCTCGAGGCCGGCCATGCTCGGCGGGTTAAGGCCGGGGAGCAGGTTCCTCAACATCTGGATGTCACCCGAGCCCATGCGGACGTCCCTGCGGCCATACTCCATATGGCCAAGCTCGGCGTCCAGCTCGTCAGAGATCTGGGAAAGCGGGCGGCCGTCACGAGCAATGTAGTCTGCGAGCACCGCAGCAGCGCCAAGGGCGTTGCGGTCCAGGCTCATCGCAGGAATGCCCACGCCTCCCAGGGCGTCGCCGGCGCACACCACGTCGCCGGCAAGCATCTCCTCGCGCATCCAGGCGTAGCCCGCGGGCGTCATGGTGAGCTGCATGCCAAGGCCCGCGGCCTGCCTGCGGACAATGGACGACATAAAGACCGGGGCAACCATGCGGCCCTTCATGCCGCGCTCCTGCACAAGGTATCGCATCACAAGCGAGAGCATCTTATGGGGGGAGACGAGCCTGCCGAGGTCGTCGACGAGCGCCAGACGCTCTCCCGCGCCGTCGAGCGCGATGCCAAACGCCGCGCCCTCGTCGACGACGGTCTGCTCGCAGTCATCAATCCAGGGCTCGGCCGCCTCGGGGTGCAGACCGCCGAAGTCCTTCTCGTCGTCGTTGTGAATCTCTACCACGCGAGCACCCAGCGAGCCAAGCAGGCGGGCGGCATGGCTGGTAAGCGAGCCGTACATGGGGTCGATGACGACGAGCGGCTGGGCCTGCTCGATGGCGGCGCCGCCCACAAAGGAGGAGGTCTCCTCGAGGCACCGGGTCATGAGGTCCACCATCTCGACCTCGCCACGCGCAGACGGGAGCTCGGGGACGATGTACTCCTCAAGCGCGTCGGTGTCGGCGCCGGTTGCCGCCGAGCCGTCAGTCATGCGGATGCGAATGCCAAAGTAGTCGGCCGGCCGGTTGCCGGCCGTGAGCATGATGCCGGCCGCGGCCTCTGGGTCATGGCGAACGGCAGCGGCCAGGACGGTTGAGGGACAGTGGGTGTCGGAGACGCGGCACGCAAGGCCCAGGCCGGCAATGACCTCTCCCATCTCGCGGGCAAGCGCAGCAGAGAGCGGGCGCGTGTCATAGCCGATGGTGACGTTGCCGTCGGGGCTAACTTCGCGAACGAGCTTGCCGAGGGCGCACGCAATGCGCAGCGCGTCCTCGTGCGGGTCGCCGTCGTCGAGACGGACCTCCCATGCGTCGCCTACGAAGTTGATAACGTTCATCCGGTAAGCCTCCAAGGGCTCGTCACTAAGCGACCCCGCAAGAACTCGTCTTTGCGGGGTCGCGTCTGAATTCCTATGGCCTTGTACCCAAAACTAGCGGAGAAGCTCCACCGCCGAGCCAAGCGCTTCGATGAAGGCCTCGCGGGTGGAGGGGTCCTCGAGGGCGGCGCGGGCAACGACGCCGGCCCAGGCAGCCGGGGTGCCGGTGTCACGACCCTCGTCGATGTCGACGACCAGGGCGTACATCTCCTCGTCCTCGAGCAGGCGAACCAGGGAGTCGGTGAGCTGAATCTCGTTGCCGGCGCCGGGCTGCTGCGTCGCGAGCAGCTCCATGATGCGCGGGGAGAGCAGGTAGCGGCCGACGATGAACAGGCGACTCGGGGCCTCCTCAGGCGAGGGCTTCTCGACCAGGCCGTTGAGGCGCCACACGGCACCGGGCTGGTTGGGGTCGCCCTCGGTGATGCACTCGCCGGCGACGATGCCGTAGCGAGAGACCTGGTCCTCGGGGACGGCGGCCACCGCGATGACGGAGGCGCCGTTGTGCTCGTCGGAGATGGCCTTCATGCGGCGGCACATGTCGTGACCGGGGACGAAGTAGTCGCCGAGCAGGACGAGGAAGGGCTCGCCGCCAATCTCTGGGGCGGCCTGAAGCACCGCATGGCCAAGGCCCAGCGGGTCATCCTGGTACACGAAGGAGACCGGGAGCTCGCCCGCGTGACGGACGGTCTCGGCCAGGGACTGCTTGCCACGCTCGTTGAGGATGGCCTCGAGGCCGTCGTCCTTCTTGAAGTGGCCCTCAACGGCGGGCTTGTCGTGAGAGTTGACGATGACAACGCCGTCAACGCCGTCGACCGCAAGTGCCTCCTCGACGACCTGCTGAATCACGGGCAGGTCCTGAACGGGCAGAAGCTCCTTGGGAACCGCCTTGGTGGCGGGCAGGAAGCGGGTGCCAAGACCGGCGGCGGGGATGATTGCCTTCACGATGCTCCATTCGTCATTTTGCGCGCACTGCGCACGGGCCCTCCGGTCGGAACGCCCATTCAGCGGTTTGCAACCTCAAGGATGCTACCGCCCCGCGCAGGACTTATGTCACCCTGCACAGAAAGAACAACCTGAGGTTTTGATGGCGAAGGTACCGCCGACGAGCAATGAGCCCAAGCTAGCGGGGCACGCGCGACGCGTCCGGGCAACGCCCTCGCTCCGGCAAGGGCTCCATTTCTTCGGCGGATGGCGCCGCATCCCCACGTGAGCGGAGCAAAGCGGGGATGTGGGTGAAAAAGCCCCCTGAACCGAGGCTCAGAGGGCTTTAGATTCTACTATCTACCAGCCGTTTTATGAAATGTGAGAATACCGGCGCAACGGCCTTGCAGACGGGACCTAGCCCTCGACCTCGACGCCCTGACGCTCGAGGTAGGCCATGAGGCGCTGGGTGGTGTCCTCGGAGAGCGCGTGCTCCATGAGGCAGGCCTCCTCGTTGGCGACCTCCTCGGCAACGCCAAGCTCGACGGTGAGGAAGGTCCGCAGCATACGGTGGCGGCGCCAGACCTGGGCGGCATACTCGCGGCCGGTCTGCGTGAGCTCGACGCGGCCGTAGCGGGTCTGGTCGACGAAACCGCCCTCCTTGAGGGCGTTCAGCGCCTTGTTGACGCTCGCCTTGGAGACGTCCAGGCGCTCGGAGACGTCCACCGAGCGCACGGAACCATCTCCAGGATGCTCGAGCAGGATGCAGTAGATGGCCTCGAGGTAGTCCTCGCCAGCGCTCGTAAGGGCATGTCCCTCGTTCTTCACCTTCACGCCAAACCTCCGTACCAGCCTCTTTATGTCCTTTGTGCCCGCAAGTGCGCTAGGGCCACAAAAGTTAGCCTAATCTTACACAACCTATGCGCCGCTCGTTGCAACGACGGCGCAGCCAATCGCCAGAATGACGGCCAGAATCACCGCCACCAAAACGATCAGGCGCCTGCGCGCGCGACGCTCGACCATGCGCTCGTGATAGGCAGAGCCCGAGCTCGTGCGGTCGTAGTCGAAGAACCCGGTGGTACCGGGGTCCCATTCCGGATGCGAGGCCATGCGCTAGTCCTCGCCCTCTATGTCCACGTCGGGCACGGTGTCACGCCAGACCTTTGCGCCGAGCGAGCAGAGCTTGTCAACGAAGCGCTCGTAGCCGCGCTCGATGTGGTGGATGTTTGAGACGACCGTCTCGCCCTCGGCGATGAGGCCGGCGAGCACGAGGGCGGCGCCGCCGCGAAGGTCCGGGGACTCAACCTGGGCGCCAGAAAGGTCAGTCACGCCGTGGACGATGGCGTGGTGGCCCTCGATGCGGATATCTGCGCCCATACGGGCGACCTCACCGGCAAACATGAAGCGGTTCTCGAAGATGTTCTCGGTCACCACGCACTGGCCCTCCGAAACGGCAAGCATCGCCATGGTCTGGGGCTGCATGTCGGTGGGAAAGCCCGGGAAGGGAAGGGTCTGGATGTCCACGGCCTTGAGGCGCCCGGACGAGGAGACAATGACGCCGTCTTCCTCGCGCTCGATGCGGACGCCCATGTCCTCGTACTTCTTGAGAACGAGGCCGAGGTGCTCGGGCTTGAAGCCGATGACGTGGATGGGGCCGCCGGTCATGGCCGCGGCGGCAACGAAGGTGCCGGCCTCGATGCGGTCTCCCACCACGGAGTGGGTGACGGGGTGGAGCTCCTCCACGCCCTCAATTTCGATGACGGGGGTGCCGGCGCCGCTCACCTTGGCACCCATCTCGTTGAGCATGTTGGCAAGGTCGACAATCTCCGGCTCGCGGGCCGCGTTGTCGATGATGGTCTTACCCTTGGCGTGGACCGAGGCCATCATGAGGTTCTCGGTAGCGCCAACGCTGGCAAACTCGAGCGTCACGCTTGTCCCGATGATGCCGCTGGGGGCCGCGGCGTGAATGTCGCCGTGGGCGGTCTCGAAGCGAACGCCCAAGGCCTCGAGGCCAAGGATGTGCATATCGATCTTACGGGCGCCGAGGTTGCAGCCGCCGGGCATGGCGATGATGGCCTTGCCGAAGCGGGAGAGCAGCGGCCCGAGCACGGCGGTGGAGGCGCGCATCTTGACCACCAGGTCATAGGGGGCCTCCCACTTGTTGACGTTGGTGGTGTCGATGATGAGGGTGTGCTCGTCGGCCACTTCGATGACGGCGCCAAGGCGCTTGAGCACCTTGCCCATGACGTGGACGTCTGAGATGTTGGGGACGTTGGTGAGCGTATTGACGCCCGGGGCCATGATGGTGGCGGCCATGAGCTTGAGCGCGGAGTTCTTTGCGCCCTCGACACGGACCTCACCAGAAACGGGATGGCCTCCCTCGACCTTAATGACGTCCATGTTCCTCCCCCTGTTGCTTGCTATGAAACGATGGGCGCCCGCAATCGGACGCCCATCGGGTTACATCCATCTCTCAATTGTAGACGAGAGGGCAGGCAATGCGCCAACTCGCGGCTATTCAGCCTTTGCTTGCACCCCATCTGCATGGGAGAGAAGCAGGTCACACCAGGCCATCTTGTTCTCGTAGTAGGCACGCTGGTGGTCACCCTCGGGCAGGGCGTCACGGGCGGCCTCGGCCTTGTCGCGGGTGCGCATGACCGTCTCGGGCTCGATGTCGTCGCAGCGACGGGCGTGGTCGGCGATGATGACCACGGTGTCGTTGTGTACCTCGGCATAGCCGCCGGAGACGATGACGCCGTAGGAGTCGCCGCCGTCCTCGGCCGTGAGCTTGAGGCGCACGACGCCGTCGCCAAGGGCGCAGATCTCTGAGGAGTGGCCCGGGTAGATTCCCAGCTCGCCCGAGTAGGTGACGAGCGTCATCGAGGCCACCCTGCCCTCGAAGATCTGCTTGTCGGGCCTCACGAACTTGCAGGTTAGATTCGCCATCCGAGCCTTCCCTACTCAGCCTTGTTCTCTTCGGCGGCCATCTTGTTGGCGCGCTCGCGCACGTCGTCGATGGTGCCGGCGTAGCGGAACGCCTGCTCGGGGATGTCGTCGCACTCGCCGTCGACGATGGCGGCAAAGGAGCGGACGGTGTCCTCGATGCGGCAGTAGCAGCCGGGGTTGCCGGTGAACTTCTCCGCCACGTGGAACGACTGGGAGAGGAACTGCTGCACCTTACGGGCGCGGTTCACGACCAGGCGCTGCTCCTCGGAGAGCTCGTCCATACCAAGAATCGCGATGATGTCCTGGAGGTCGGTGTACTCCTGCAGAAGCTCCTGCACGGCGGTGGCCACGCGGTAGTGCTCTTCGCCGACGACGCTGGGGTCCAGCGCGTCAGAGGAGCTGGCCAGCGGGTCAACGGCCGGGTAGATGCCCAGCGACGCGATGTTGCGGGACAGAACCGTGGTGGCGTCGAGGTGGGTGAAGGTGGTGGCAGGGGCCGGGTCGGTGAGGTCGTCGGCGGGGACGTAGACGGCCTGGACCGAGGTGATGGAGCCCTCCTTGGTGGAGGTGATGCGCTCCTGCAGGTCGCCCATCTCGGTGGCCAGCGTGGGCTGGTAGCCAACGGCGGAGGGCATGCGGCCGAGAAGTGCGGAGACCTCGGAGCCGGCCTGGGAGAAGCGGAAGATGTTGTCGATGAAGAGCAGCACGTCCTGGCCCTGGTCACGGAAGTACTCAGCCGTGGTGAGGCCGGCCAGGCCGACACGCAGACGCGCTCCGGGCGGCTCGTTCATCTGGCCGTAGACCAGGCAGGTCTTGTCGATGACGCCGGACTCGCTCATCTCGAGGTAGAGGTCGGTGCCCTCACGGGTGCGCTCGCCGACGCCGGTGAACACCGAGGTGCCGCCGTGCTCCTGGGCGAGGTTGTTGATGAGCTCCTGGATCAGCACCGTCTTGCCGACGCCGGCGCCGCCGAACAGGCCCGTCTTGCCGCCGCGGACATAGGGCTCGAGGAGGTCGATGGCCTTGATGCCGGTCTCGAAGATCTCGGTCTGGGTGGTGATGTCCTGGAACTGCGGGGCCGGACGGTGAATCGGGTAGTACTGCACGTTCTCGGGCAGTGGCTTGCCGTCAACCGGCTTGCCGGCGACGTTCCACACGCGGCCGAGGGTGGCCTCGCCCACGGGCATCATCATCGGGGCGCCGGTGTCGTGCACGCGCAGCCCGCGCTGCAGGCCGTCGGTGGAGGCCATGGCGACGCAGCGGACGACGTTGCCCGGCAGCTCGCTCTCGACCTCGAGCGTGACGTTGATCGCGCCGATGGGCGTCTCGCCGGTGACGACGAGCGCGTTGTAGATCGCGGGGACGCGCTCGTCGAACTTGACGTCGACGATGGAGCCCACGATGCGGATGACGGTGCCGTCGCCGGCGCCCCGGCGCATGTAGCCGAGTGCCGCCTCCTCAAGCACCGTTCGCTTGTCAGTGGTTTCTGTCATCAGTTGTCCTCCAATGCGGACGCGCCGCCGATGATGTCGATGAGCTCGGTGGTGATGGAGCCCTGCCTCACGCGGTTGTAGGTACGGCTCAGGTTGGTGATGACCTCTTCCGCGTTCTCGGTGGCCGAGTGCATGGCACGACGGCGGGCGCCGTGCTCTGCTGCGGCCGAGTCGAGCATGGCGTGGAAGATCACCGTGCGCACGTAGGCCGGGATGAGGTAGCCGAGAACCTCGGAGGCCGACGGATCGAACTCGAACGGGCTGTTGAGGTCGTGCTCGAGCGTGGTGAGCGCCTCGGGGTTACGCGGCTCGTTGGGCATCTTGAACGCGTCGGGGTCGATCGGCAGCAGCTGCTCGCAGACGAGCTCCTGGTCGACGCGGTTCTTGGCGTGCCAGTAGGTGAGCTCGACGCGGTCCACCGAACCCTTGGCGTAGGCGTCCATCACGTAGGTAGCGATCTGGTCGGCCTGGTCCATCGTGGGCTCCGAGGAGGTGCCCACGAAGGAGATGGACGGCTCGACGCCACGGTAGGTGAAGTAGTCGGTGGGCTTGCGGCCGGTGGTGATGACCTCGCTGTCCACGCCCTTGGCCTTGAGACGGTCCATCTTGCGCTGGACGTCGCGCTCGGGCTGCGAGTTAAAGCCGCCCGCAAGGCCTCGGTCGGAGGCCATGAGAATGAAGAGGACCCTCTTCTCTTGCGGGTGCTTCACGAGCAGCGGCTGGCGCTCGTCGAGGCTCGAGCCGACGACGGCACCCATCATGCGGCTGATGGCGTCCTTGTAGGGCTCAGCCTCCTCGGCGCGCTCAAGCGCCTTGCGGATCTTTGCCGTGGAGACCATCTCCATGGTGCGCGTGATCTGCATGGTCGCCTTGACCGAGGAGATGCGCCTTTGTATTTCGCGGAGATTCGACATGAGCCGGTGCCCTACGCCTTCTCCTGGTCGGTGCTCTCGGCCTCCTGGGCTGCCTCGGCCTCGGCCAGGGCTGCCTTAGTGGGGTGCTCGAGCAGGAACTGCTTCTTGTAGCTGGCGATGTGTGCCTTGAGGCGCTCGCCGGTGCCGTCGGAAATCTTGCCCTCGCGGACCTCGCGACGGATGCCGTTGTGGCGCTCCTGCATGTAGGCGGCCAGGCCGTCACGGAAGGGGCACACTTGCTCGACGTCGAGGTCGTCCAGGAAGCCCTCCTTGCCGGCGAACAGCACGATGATCTGGTCGGCGACGTCGAGGGCCGCATAACGGTGCTGCTTGAGCAGCTCGGTCATGCGGGCGCCGTGGCTCAGCTGGTACTGGGTCGAGGCGTCGAGGTCGGAGCCGAACTGGGCGAAGGCCTGCTTCTCGGCGTAGCTCGCCAGGTCCAGGCGCAGCGTGCCGGCAACCTGCTTCATGGCGGGCAGCTGGGCGGCACCACCGACGCGCGACACCGAGATGCCCACGTCAACGGCCGGGCGCTGGCCCTGGAAGAACAGGTTGGACTGCAGGTAGATCTGACCGTCCGTGATGGAAATCACGTTGGTGGGGATGTAGGCGGAAACGTCGCCCTCCTGCGTCTCGATGATCGGGAGAGCCGTGAGCGAGCCGCCGCCGTTGGCGTCGGAAAGCTTGCAGGCACGCTCGAGCAGGCGAGAGTGTAGGTAGAAGATGTCGCCGGGGTAGGCCTCGCGTCCGGGCGGACGGTGCAGCGTCAGCGACATCTGACGGTAGGCGACGGCCTGCTTGGAGAGGTCGTCGTAGATGACCAGGGCGTGCCCGCCGGGGTGCTCGGCGTCGGCCGGGTTGCCGTTGGCGTCGTTGTACATGAAGTACTCGCCGATGGCGGCGCCGGCCATGGGCGCGATGTACTGCATCGGCGCGGAGTCGGCGGCGGTGGCGGCCACGATGATGGTCTTGTCGAGAACGCCGTGGGCCTTGAGGGTGCCCTGGATGGCGGCAACCGTGGAGGCCTTCTGGCCAATGGCGACATAGATGCAGATCATGTCGGTCTTGGCCTGGTTCACGATGGTGTCGATGGCGATGGCGGTCTTGCCCGTCTTGCGGTCGCCGATGATGAGCTCACGCTGGCCACGGCCCACGGGGACCATGGCGTCGACGGCCAGAAGGCCGGTCTGCACGGGCTCGCACACGGGCTGGCGCTCCATGATGCCAGGGGCCTTGAACTCGATGGGACGAGTGTCGGTGGTGGCGATGGGGCCCTTGCCGTCGATGGGCTGGCCAAGGGGGTTCACCACGCGGCCGAGCATGGCACGGCCCACGGGGATGTCCATGACGCGGCCCGTGGTGCGGACCTCGTCGCCCTCCTTGATGGCGTCGACGTCGCCGAACAGAACGGCGCCGACCTCGTTCTCCTCGAGGTTCTGGGCCAGGCCGTAGACGCTCTTGCCAGAGGCGGAGCTGGTGAACTGCAGAAGCTCGCCGGCCATGGCCGTCCTCAGGCCAGAGATGTGGGCAATGCCATCGCCCACCTCGGTGACGACAGACGCCTCCTGCTCGTCAACCGTGGCGTTGATCTGTGCAAGCTGCTCGCGCAGCGTGCGCATGATCACCTCGGAGCTGATCTTGTCTGCCATTAGTCATCACTTCCCATAAAGGTCGAGGAGAGCGTCTTGCGGATGTTGGCCAGCTGGGCATGGACCGAGGCGTCGTAGCGGTTGCCGCGAGCCTCGAGCACGACGCCGCCAATGATGGACGGGTCGACGCGCTCAACCAGGTACACCGGGGCGTTAAAGTCCTTCTCGGCCTTGGCGCGAACCTTCGCGCGCAAATCGTCGTCAAGCGGGACGGCGGTGGTCACCGTGACGGAGACCGTCTTGTCCTCGCTATCGAGAATCTCCTTGTAAGTACGGGCGACGTCGTCGACGAGGTCGAGGTCGTCCTCGCTGCGCATGGCGGCGAGGGTCTCGAGCACCTCGGGCGAGAACTTGAGGGCGTGGTTCCACTGGACGAGGTCCTTGTTGGCCCTGCCCTCCTGCCTTGCCGCGTCAATGAGCGCGCGAGCGTACTTCTCGGACTTCTCCTGGTCGCTACGCTTCGTCGTCATGCGGGGCACCCACTTCCGCGAGATACTTCTCGGCCAGCTTGCGCTGGGCCTCCTCGCTGAGGTCGTTGCCGATGATCTTGCTGGCGATCTCCACAGAGAGGTCGACGACCGAGCCGGAGAGCTCGATCATGGCCTTGCGACGCTCGGAGCTGACGGCGTCGTGGGCCTTGGCGACCGTGGCCGCCGCGTCCTCCTGCGCCTTGGCCAGGATGCGAGAGCGCTCGGCCTCGGCCTCGCGCTTGGCCTTGGCCACGATCTCGTCAGCCTCGTGACGGGCAGCGGCGATCTGGGCCTGGTACTCGCGGTGCTCCTTCTCGGCGGCGACCTTCTCAGCGGCCGCGGCGTCAAGGTCCTCCTGGATCTTCTGCTGACGCTTCTCCATCATCTCGAGAATCGAGGGCCAAGCGAGCTTGGCGAGGACGACCCAGATGACGAGGAAGGCGATGAGGGCGGGGATGAACTCCGCCATCTTCGGCAGCAGCAGGTCGGCTCCGGAGGGCGACTCCGCGAGGGCGGGCGTCGGGACGGCGACCGCAAGAGCCGCAATGCCGGCGTAGCCGAGCCTCTTAATGTTGCTGTTCATTCTTGCCTCCACTCAGCGTTTCCGACGTAACCCGATCTAGGCGATCAGCGTAACGACGAAGCCGATGAGGGCGAGGGCCTCTACGAAAGCGGAGCCCAGAATGAAGACCGTGAACAGACGGCTCTGCATCTCAGGCTGGCGCGCGATAGCCGACGTTGCACCATAGGCCGCGAGACCAATGCCGATGCCGGCGCCGATAACACCAAGACCATAACCGATAGCTCCCACGATTCCTCCTTTGTCTGTCGCCCGTGTTTTTCTTTGGCCGGGCGAGTCGTGAGCGTTTTTATGCACAGCGGGCAGGTGCCCGCGGGATGCCTTGCTTAGTCGCCGTTCTCCGCGAGCTGGATGTAGACCGCCGAGAGCAGGGTGAAGACGTAGGCCTGGATGACGCCGACCATAATCTCCACCAGGTAGATGATGATGAGGATGGCAACCCAGAAGACAGAGGCAGCGGCGTTGCCGAGGGCGACGACCGAGAAGCCCTGAAGGATGGGCTCAAAGAAGAGCGACGCCAGGATGGCGAAGGCGCCCATGACGACGTGGCCGGCGAACATGTTGCAGAACAGACGGACGGCCAGGGTGATGAGGCGCAGGAAGGTCGAGAAGAGCTCGATGACCCACACGAGCAGGTTGATGGGGAAGGCCACGCCCTCGGGGGCCAGGCTCTTGATGTAGCCGATGGGGCCGAGGCGCTTGCAACCAACCACGATGAAGTAGATGAAGGAGCACAGGGCCAGCGCGGCCGTGACGCCGATGGTGCCGGTGCCGGGGTGGCAGCCGGGGATGACGCCCACGATGGAGTTGGCCACGATGAAGAAGAACAGCGCCGCGAGGAACGGGAAGTGCTTCTTCCAGGTCTGCTCGCCGACGATGGACTTGACCATGTCGTCACGCACGAACTCGACCACGAACTCGACGCCGTTCACGAACAGGCCCTGCGGCACGAGGCTCGCGGCCTGCTTCTTCTTGAAGACGAAGAGCACGACGAGCATCAGCACGAGGGCAACGGCGAGCCAGAAGGTGTAGGTGGTAAGGCCGAAGTTCGTATCGCCGATGAGGGCGTGGGACATAAAGCCATCCAGAAGAGAGTCAATCTCCTCAGGGAGCTTATCTAGTGGAGACATGCAGCTTCCTTTCGCTTGCCCCGCGGCGGCCTGTCTGCGGCCGCCGAATATCCGCGTCTGGGGTATCCCGCGCGGCGTGTGGGATTCTATACCCCTCGCTGAAGAAAACTACACGCAAATTTCTGTGTCTCGACATTCAAAAGGTGCCCGTAGGCACCTTGGTGTCGAGCGGCGTTTTCATTCAGCAGTTGGGCATGGTAGCACTTTCAAAAATCAATGTGTCGAGAATTTTTTAGCCGTTTTAGCACGGTTTTCTCAATAATCTGTAAAGTGGCAGGTAGGGATTGCGGCCGTATCGAAAACCGGCGCGCAAAAAAGGCGTGAAGGCCACATGCCCGTCAAACGCAGTCCACGTGTCCGCCAAGCTTGTAAGTAACCTGAAAACGGTTGTGGCAAACCTGAAACTAGGGGTCCACAAGTGCGAGGCGCCGTCCGGGCTGGTTGGCCGGGTTGTCGCTTGAAATGAAGGCCAGGGAACCGCTCACGCAGGCACCGCTGAACGCACGCCTGCAGCGGTCACCGGTGTGACGGGGCCGGTGCCGGACCTCATGCGCTTAGCCGCAGGGCGGGCGGCCGCCAGAGGCCTCGCCTAGAGCGCTGGCGGGACGGCAAGGCTCTCCCCTACTCCATGTTGCGCCAGGCAGAGACGGCCGCGCCAGTAACGGCAAACAGGAAGGTGAGCGCCGCGCTCACTACCACGGGCAGCAGCGCGCCAGGCCAGGCGCGGTTGGCAAGGGCCGAGCCCACCAGCACGATGGCCGCCGAGATGACGATGCACGCAAAGCCCGAGCGCACGCCCGGCCCCTTGGAGCCGGCCGCCACCGAGCGCGCGAGCACAAAGGCAAAGGGCGCCGCCCCCGCAAAGCCGAGGACGGCGCCGATGACGATGTAGGTGCCGAGGGACAAGAGCTAGTCCTGGGCCATGATCTTGGCGACGCGGCCGGCGTGGCGGCCACCGCCAAACTCGGTGGTGAGGAAGGTCTCGACGAACCTGCAGTTGTCCATCGGGGCGGTAAAGCGGCCGGAGAGGCAGATGACGTTGCAGTCGTTGTGCTCGCGGCACAGGCGGGCGAAGTTGTCGGATTCGACGACGGTAGCGCGCACGCCGGCGACCTTGTCGGCGGTCATGGCCATGCCGATGCCGGTGCCGCAGATGAGGATGCCGCGGTCGGCCGTGCCCTCGGAGACGCGCTTAGCGACCTTCACGGCAAAGTCGGGGTAGTCGACGCGGCTGGCGTCGGCGGGACCAAGGTCCTCGACCTCGTGGCCGAGGCCGCGAACGAACTCGCAGATGACGTCCTTCTGGCAGAAGCCGGCGTGGTCGGAAGCGACGACGATGCGCATGTTTTCTCCTTTGTGTGAGGTGGGCCGTATGCCCAATCTGCCTAGAGCGTACCACGCGGCGGATGTAGCAGGTGTGAGCGCGGGCTGCGCGCCGGCGTGCTAGGAGACGGTGCGGCGGATGGCGTCGTGCCAGCCTTCGAGCAACCTCTCCGCCTGGGCCGGGCCCATGGCCGGCGAATAGCGCCTCTCGCCCTCCATGAGGCTTGCGACCTCCTCGCGGTCGGCCCAGAAGCCCGTGGCCAGGCCCGCCAGATAGGCGGCGCCGAGCGCGGTGGTCTCGGCCGTGGCGGCACGGGCCACGTCGATGCCAAGCAGGTCGGCCTGGAACTGCATGATGAAGTCGTTGTTGGCCGCGCCGCCGTCGACGTTGAGCGCGCTGAGGGCGTTGCCGGAATCGGCCTCCATGGCCTTGAGGATGTCGTAGGTCTGGTAGGCCATGGACTCGCAGGCCGCGCGCACCAGGCGGGCCTTGTCGGTGCCGCGTGTGAGGCCGCAGATGAGGCCGCGGGCGTCGCTTTGCCACCAGGGCGCGCCAAGTCCGGTGAAGGCGGGCACCAGGTAGCAGCCGCCCGTGTCGGGCACGGAGGCGGCAAGCTCGCCGGTCTCCGATGCGCTGTCAATGAGGTGCAGCTCGTCTCGCAGCCACTGGATGACCGAGCCGGCCTGGAAGACCGAGCCCTCGAGCGCGTACTCGATGCGGCCGCCCTCGGCGATGCCAATGGTGGTGACGAGGCCGTTCTTTGAGGTCACGGGCTTCTCGCCCAGGTTCATGAGCATGAAGCAGCCGGTGCCGTAGGTGTTCTTGACGCTGCCCGGCTCAAAGCAGCAGTGGCCGAACAGGGACGCCTGCTGGTCCCCGGCCACACCGGCAATGGGCGGATGGTGGGTCATGACGTCTGCGCTGACCTCGCCAAAGTTGCCGGACGAGGGACGGACCTCGGGCAGCATGGACATGGGCGCGTTGAAGATCTCGCAGAGTTCCTCGTCCCAGCGCAGCTTGTGGATGTCATAGAGCATGGTGCGGCTGGCGTTGGTGTAGTCGGTGGCGTGGACCTTGCCGCGGGTGAGGTTGTAGATGAGCCAGGTGTCAACGGTGCCGCACATGAGCTCGCCGGCCTCGGCCATCTCGCGCGCGCCCTCGACGTTGTCGAGGATCCAGGCGATCTTGGTGGCCGAGAAGTACGGGTCGGGGATGAGGCCCGTGCGCTCGCGGATGAGGTCGGAGTGGCCCTCGGCCACCACGCGGTCCACGATGGGCGCCGTGCGGCGGCACTGCCACACCACCGCGTCGTAGATGGGCTGACCGGTGTGGCGGTCCCAGACGATGACGGTCTCGCGCTGGTTGGTGATGCCGATGGCGCTGATGCGGTCTGAGTGAATGCCGCTCTTGAACTGCACCTCCACCATGCAGGCCACCTGGGCCGAGAGAATCTCCACCGGGTCTTGCTCGACCCAGCCGGGGTGCGGGTACTTCATGGTGAGCGGGCGCTGGGCCACGGCGACCCTGTGGCCAAACTCGTCAAAGAGGATGGCACGGACGCTCGTGGTGCCCGCGTCGAGCGCCATCACGCAGCCCTGCGACGACGTGCCAGGCGAGCCGGCCGGGCTCACGGCGGTGCTCATAATGCTGTCCATAATCGTGGCCATGCGAATCCTCCTTGCCTCGCGCGCCGTGGGTTCCGGCGATTTTTTTGGCACAGTGTAGGAGTGAGGATGCCCGGGCGCGCCGTCTTCATCGGCAGGCGGAAAACGCCCGCGCCAGGTGGCGGGATTGGCCGGGCGAACGGCAAAGGGCGCGCCGCGCTTGTGGCGATGGCGCGCGCTGCGGCGGGGGCCGGGACGGGCGGCACATGGCTGCGCGGCGCGCGAGACGCTTTGCGCGAGTCGGCAATAAAGCGCAGCTCAGACACTACAAGCAAGCAACTGATACTCCGCAGCGCCGCCTAGAGCACGAGGGCGCCTTGTCGCAGGATCTTGGGCTCGTCGCCGGTGGCGTCCACGATGGTGGAGGCCTCGCCGGCGGGAGTGGGGCCGGCCGCAAGGGTGAGGTCGGCCGCCTCGGCGATGCGGCGCTCGATATCGTCCGAGGTGGCGGGCGCAGGCATGCCGTGGGTGTTGGCGCTTGTCACGGCCAGGGGGCCAACGCGCCGCGCCAGCTTGCGCACGAGGTTGGAGTTGGGAACCCTCAGGGCAACCGTACCGTCTGTGCGGCAGAACTCCGCCGGCACGGCCTCGCTCGCACGCACCACAAGCGTGAGGGCGCCGGGCCAGGCCTTCTCGGCAAGCCCGGTTGCCCACTGCGGAACGTCGGTGGCAAGGCGGCCAAGCTCGGCGGCATCGGCCACGAGCAGCGGCAGGGTCTGGGAAAGGTCGCGGCGCTTGATGTCGAAGATGCGGGCGTGGCCGGGGTTGCCCGGCTTTGCGGCGGCACCGATGCCGTAGACCGAGTCGGTGGGCATCACCACCACGCCGCCCTTCTCCAGCACCGAGGCGGCGTCATCGAGCACTTCGGGCGCAGGCTCGTCCTGGCTGCAGGCAACGATTCTGCCCTCGGGCCCCTTGGTGGGAACCGCAGTGGGAAGCTCGCCCTCGCGCCACGCCACCACAAAGCGGGGGCGGCCCGTGAGGTCTTGGCGAACCTCCACGCTCTTCCATCCGCCCTGCTCGCGGGCCAAATCCGCGGCAGCATCAAGGCACTCTTCGTGCAGCTCGACCGCCATGAGGCCGCCCGGCATGAGCGCCGAGGGCGCCGCCGCAAGCAGGCGACGGTAGATGTCCAGGCCGTCAGTGCCGCCGGCGAGGGCGAGCCCGGGCTCAAAGTTTGCCACCTCGGCCGGAAGCTTTTGCATCACGGCGTCGGGAATGTAGGGGGGATTGGAGACGAGCACGGCAAACTGGCCCATGAGCTCGGCGGGAACGCCGCTCACCAGGTCGCACTCAATCACGTCGACTGCGTCCGCGAGGCCCAGGGCCTCGCAGTTCTCGCGCGCGAGCGCCGCCGCAACGGGAGAGATGTCGGTCGCCGTCACCAGGGTTCCGGGACGCTCGCTTGCGATGGCGCAGCTCACGCAGCCCGTGCCGGCGCCCACCTCGAGCACGCGCACGGGGCTCACGGCGGCGGCCGCGTCAATTCCCTCGAGTGCGGCATCCACCAACAGCTCGGTCTCGGGGCGAGGGATGAGCACGCCCTCGCGACAGGCCACCTCAATGAAGCGGAAGCTCGTCTTGCCCGTGATGTACTGGAGCGGCTCGCCCTTGGCGCGGCGGGATACAAAGCCGTGCATATTTGCAAGCTCGTCGACAGAAAGCGGCTCGTCAAATGCCATGTAGAGGCCCGTGCGGTCCTTGCCGGTGGCCGCGCTCAGCAGCCATTCGGCCGAGAGGCGCGCGTGCTCGTCGCCCTTACGGTCAAGGTAGCCGCGCGTCCAATCCAGGCAACGCTGTATGGTCCAGGTCTCTTCGGCCATGATTCCTCCGCGCACGGGCGGCATGCCCGGCGTTCATATTCGTACACGGGCGCCAACCGCCCGCCCTTTTCGCAAGCAACGCCGCAACGCGCGCCGCTCGCACACACATACTAGCTGCCGGGAGGGCACCGAACGCCGCCGGCGAGCAAACCTGACAACGAGTTTCTCGCCCGTCCAAAACGCCCCGCAGGCGGTAGCCCGCCGGCCGCAAGCGGCACCCCATCTAACAACAAGGTGCCTTGCTTTGCACCAGCCGCATAAGCCCCGCCCCACAACCGAGAAGGCGAGCGCGCCGGCATCGGGGCGCAAAAAGCCCCGCAGCCGACATGAGGGCTGCGGGGCTCTGGATGCGAGAACGCCCGATTGCGCACGGCTCACGCGCACCGCCGCCGGCTTACACCTGCTGGGCGAGCTTCTCGGCGCGGTCGGCGGCGGCGAGGGCATCGATGACCGCGGGCAGGCCGTCGCCGAGCAGCACCGCGTTGTAGGTGCTGTTGAAGCCGATACGGTGGTCGGTCACGCGGTCCTGCGGCTGGTTGTAGGTGCGAATCTTCTCGGAACGGTTGCCGTGGCCAATCTGGCTCTGGCGCTCGGCGCCCAGCTCGGCCTGCTGGCGCTCGAGCTCGGCCTCGTAGAGGCGGGCGCGCAGCATCTGCATGCAGACCTCGCGGTTCTGGATCTGGCTGCGCTGGTCCTGCGACTGCACCACGGTGTTGGTGGGCAGGTGGGTGATGCGCACGGCCGAGTAGGTGGTGTTGACGCACTGACCGCCAGGGCCGGAGGCGCAGTAGGTGTCGATGCGCAGGTCTTCCTGGTTGATCTGGATGTCAATCTCGTCGGCCTCGGGCAGCACGGCGACGGTGGCCGTGGAGGTCTGGATGCGGCCCTGGCTCTCGGTCTTGGGGATGCGCTGGACGCGGTGGACGCCGCTCTCGTACTTCATGACGGAGTAGACGCGGTCGCCCGTGACCTTGAACTCGATGGTCTTGAAGCCGCCGGCGTCGGACGGGCTACTCGAGAGAACCTCGGACTTCCAGCCCTTCCCGGCAATAAAGTGCTCGTACATCTTGTAGAGGTCGCCCGCGAAGATGCCGGCCTCGTCGCCGCCCACGCCGGCGCGAATCTCGACGATGGTGTCCTTCTCGTCGGCGGGGTCGGCCGGGATGAGCATGAACTTGATGTCTTCCTCGAGCGCCGGGAGCTTCTCCTCGTTCTCGGAGATCTCCATCTGGAGCATCTCCTTCTCCTCGGCGTCGGTGGTCTCGCGCAGCATCTCCTTGGCGGTCTCGATGTCGTCGAGCGCGCCGAGGTACTCGCGAGAGGCCTTCACGAGGTCGGTCTGGTGGGCGTACTCCTTGTTGAGGCGCGTGAACTCCTTGATGTCGGCGGCAACGGCCGGGTCGGAGAGTTTCTTCTCGAGCTCCTCGTAGGCATAGATAAGCTTCTCAAGCTTGTCGCGCATGTGATGCTCCTTGGGTTTCAGGCCGCCGGGTTGGCGGTCACGGTTTCAGCAAAAAGGTGAGGTGAGGGTTCACGAGCCTAGTCCGGACTAGCCGAGCTTGCGCCCGGCGGCCGAAGCCCATTGAGCGGGCAGGCCCACGGTGCACTCGCGTAACGTCGAGATGCAAAGGGAGAAGGCACGGCGACGCGCCGGGAGGATGGTCCGTCAGGTTCTCCCCGGCGCTCAGCCCCTGGCCGCGCGGCTCGCGAGCAAGGCAGCAAAGGTAGCTAGAGCTTGTCTGTCCTCAGATACATGGTCTCCCTTTCGAATAAGCCCACGTATCATACCCCGAGACGCGCAGGCGCGCACCCGCGGCACATGGGATGTGAACAGCTTGCGCATGGGTACAGTAGGGGCAGCAGCAGACGGCTCAACCCAACCGGAGGGCTTATATGGGCAACATCCTCGACTACCTTGCCTGGCGAGGGGACCTCACCTTTGAGCAAGACCCGTTCAACGAGGTCGACAGCCTCGTGCTCTGCCAGCTCTCCTACCTGCACTTTGATGGCATCGTGCCCGAGGAAGGCCCCGGCGTCACCGTGAGGGCTGCGGCCAAGCGCTTTGCCGAGCGCCACGAGGAGACGCCCGACGGCGGCGCGCCGGGCGGGCTCGTCTCTCCCCTCACGCCGCAGGTGCTCGAGCGCATGGCCGCCTCGCGCCGCTTTGCCGAGACCCGCCTCTTCCACTATGTGGAGCACGTCGACGACGAGGCCGGCGAGCAGTTCAGTGCCGTCAGCGTCAAGCTAGGCAACGGCTCCACCTACGTGGCCTTCCGCGGCACCGACGACACCTTTGCCGGCTGGCGCGAGGACTTTGCCATGAGCTACGCCGTGGTGGGCGCCCAGCGCCGAGCGGCCGACTACCTCGAGGCAACCCGCAAGGCCACGCGCGGCAAGCTCCACGTTGGCGGCCACTCCAAGGGTGGCAACCTCGCCGTTTATGCCGCGGCAACCTGCTCGCGCCGCGCCCGCAAGCGCATAGAGGCCGTGTGGGTCCACGACGGACCGGGCTTTGGCGAGGGCACCGCGGCCGAGAAGGACCTTGAGGCCATC
Organism: Prevotella sp. CAG:279; assembly: GCA_963653485.1. Taxonomy (GTDB): domain Bacteria; phylum Actinomycetota; class Coriobacteriia; order Coriobacteriales; family Atopobiaceae; genus Parolsenella. Next base: position 3,280 of record CAVJWS010000027.1, on the reverse strand, counting down.
GCCCCACTCGTGCACCGCTACGTCCCCGAGTTCTGCGTGGTGGGCCAGCTCATGGACCAGCCCTTCCCCTACGAGGTGGTGGCCTCGGCAACCTCTGGGATCATGCAGCACAGCGCCACCAACTGGCAGGTGGCCGGCAATCGCTTTGAGCGCCGCGAGAAGATCGATGCCGGCGCCGAGCGCTTTGGCCAGGTGTTCCGCGAGGCCATCTCGGGCAAGGACGCGGAGTTCTGCCGCCGCCTGACCTGCGGTTTATTTGACGCTCTTGAGGCCGGCGGCAAGACCATGGGCGAGCTTTCGGACGGCGCGCCCGCCTCCTACCTGCGCGTGGCGCTCGCCTACGCCAGCATTGACGCCGACATCCGCGGGGCGGTGGAGGAGGTCGTGGGCTCCCTTGTGGGCGAGGCCGTCACCAAGGGCATCGCCGACGCCGGCAGCTCGGCCGCGGGGGTCGTCACCGGGCTCTTTGGCAAGAAATAGGGGTGCCCGCGGGCGCTCAGAGACGACTCGCGGCCACGTTGCGCATCTAAATCGGCAGACCCGCGAGCAGTGCCAGCTCCCCATCACCATAAGCAAATAAACCGCAGATAGAAGACCATATCGATTTACAGACGCTGCGCCTGCGCAAGCCCCGTGTGCACGACGCCCGCCGCATGCGTCACTCGCCCGTGCCCGCCGCGCAACATCCGGGAAACCCGCGCGGCATACGATGCCGGCACTGCCCCGCCGCGAAAGGACCCCAACACGATGCTCGGCGCGTTCCCGGACCCAAAGATTCTGCTCATCCTCTGCCCGCTCGTCTTCCTCGGCAGCTTTGTCGATGCCATCGCCGGCGGCGGCGGCCTCATCACCCTGCCCGCCTACCTGCTGTGCGGCCTGCCGGCCCACCTCGCCATCGGCACCAACAAGCTCTCGTCCTCGATGGGCACGGTCTTCTCCACCACGCGCTTCATACACAGCGGCTACGTGAACTGGAGGCTCGCCGCCGCAACCGTCCCGTGCGCCCTTTTGGCCTCGGCCGCAGGTGCGCGCCTCTCCATGATGCTGGACGAGGCCCTGTTTCGCTGGGTTCTCATGGCCCTGCTGCCCGTCGTTGCCGTCCTCACCCTGCGCAAGAAGTCGTTGCGCCAAGAGACCGCACCGATGCCGCAGGGCAAACGACTTGCCATCGCGTGCCTGGTCTCGGCGCTCGCCGGCCTCTACGACGGCTTTTATGGCCCGGGCGCCGGAACCTTCTACATCCTGGGCTACTCGGCCCTGGCCAAGCTCGGCGTACGCGACTGCGCCGGCCAGACCAAATGCGCCAACCTCGCAAGCAACGTGGCGGGCCTCGTCTCCTTTGCGCTTGCAGGCCACACCTGGTACCTGCTCGGCCTCATAGCCTCGATCTTTTCCATCGCAGGCCATTACCTGGGCGCCGGCATGGTGGTGCGCGACGGCAGCAAGATCGTCCGGCCCATCATCATCTGCGTGCTGGCGGTCCTCTTTGCGAAGGTGGGGGCACAGGCGCTCGGCCTGGCATAACGGCCGCGCCACGGGGTACCCTGTCTGGGACATGCAAGCGTTACGAATCGCAAATGCGGGAGGACCCATGCCCAACAAGCCCGAGCCCCTCTTCATCAACGGCCGCTACCACTTCAGCCTCAGCTCCTATGACCCCGTCAAGGTTACGATGCGCGTGCCCTACGTCACCGACACGGAAATCGGCATGGGGCTGCGCGGCGTTCTCGAGCAGGCCGGATATGACCGCAGCAATGAGGAGCCGCCCTCCGACAAGTGGGTTGCCGAGCACTTTGAGGGCTTCAAGACGCTCGACGAGCTGCGAGGCGCCGTGGAGCAGCGCCAGAAGGAGATCAACAGCTCCTACGCTGAGAACTCCAAGCAGACGCTTTGCGTTGACGCCCTTGCGGAGCGCCTCGAGCAGTCCGTGCCCGAAGGCCTCGTGAGGCGCGCCCATGACAGCCTGCTGCAGGGGTATGAGGACCAGGTAGCCCGAGGCGGACTTGAGCTCTCCCAAGTTCTGGCCGGCATGGGCATGAGCGAGCAGGACTTTAGCGCCATGCTCTCCTCGCAAGCGGTGACGCTCGCCCAGCAGGAGGCTGCGCTCGATGCCTTTGCCGAGGAGTTTGCCCTCTACGCCGACGAGACCGAACTCCCCGGAATCCTTGGGGTCTCCCCGGCCCAGGCCAAGATGATCGCCGACGACGCGCGCAAGCACCACGACTTTGACGACCTCATCCGCCACGCCGTTCGCTGCAAGGCCGTGCAGATCGTGGCAAGCGAGGCCGAGGTCAGCTACGAGCACGAGACTCCCGAGGAGGCCGAGGAGCGCGTCGCCAAGATGATTGCCGAGCGCGAGAGCTGGACCTTCCCAGACGATGGCGGCTGCTGCGGATGCGGCGGCGGCCACGGCGAGGGCGAGTGCTGCGGCGGGGACTGTGGCTGCGATGGCGAAGGCGGCTGCGGATGCGGCGAGGACGGCGACTGCTGTTGCGGCCACGAGGATGGCCACGGAGCTTGCGGCAGCCCCAGCAACGAGCACCCGCGCCTCAAGCTCGTCTAGCGAGCGGCCGCGATTTCCTAGCCCCCAACGAGCGGATGGCCGGCCGCCTCAGATTGGCGGCCCCTCCTCTCAGGATGGCCGCCCACCTCAATCTCCACCCAAACAAAAAGCCCCGCAGGTTGTGGCCTGCGGGGCTTTGTTCGCACCCTGTGAGGTGAGGGCGAGGTTACTCGGCGGCAGCCTCGGTCTCGGCGGCCTCGACGGGAGCCTCAGCGGCCTCCTCGGCAGGAGCCTCGGCAGCGGCCTTGGCGGCCTCAGCGGCGGCCTTCTTCTCGTACTCAGCGGCACGCTTGGCCTTCTCGGCGGCCTTGGCCTCAGCGGCGGCCTTGCGAGCGGCCTCGGCCTCGGCGGCCTTGGCGGCCTTGGCGGCCTTGGCGGCCTGGGCCTTCTCGAGCTGGGCGGCAGCGGCGCCACCGAACTTGTCGGCGAAGCGCTGGACGCGTCCGCCGGTGTCAACGAGCTTCTGCTGGCCGGTGTAGAACGGGTGGCACTTGTCGCACAGGTCAACCGTCAGGGAAGCGACGGTGGAGCGAGTGGTCCAGGTGTTGCCGCAGCTGCAGCGGACGGTGCACTCGACGTAATCCGGGTGGATACCCTTCTTCATTGCAGGACTCCTTCTTGCTTACGGCCCGACGCGCAGCCGGGCTTTGGGTTGTCCCCGCCGATGGAACGGGGATGCCCTGGTTTCCGACCAGGGCAGACAAGCTTTTGAATGGT
>CAVJWS010000026.1:0-23422 GCA_963653485.1 Prevotella sp. CAG:279 | reverse complement strand
CGTGAACGCCGTCAACCGCATGATCCAGACGAGCCGTTCCAAAGAGGGGAAGTAGGAACCGGACCAAGTCCGCAGAAAGGATAGCGATGACCAGACCCATGACCATGGCCGAGAAGATCCTGGCCGCCCACGCCGGGCTCAGCGAGGTCGTTCCCGGCCAGCTCGTCGAGTGCGACCTCGACCTCGTGCTTGCCAACGACATCACCGCGCCCATCGCAATCAAGACGGTGAGAGAGATTGGCGCCGGCGTCTTCGACCGCGACCGCATCTGCCTGGTGCCCGACCACTACAGCCCCAACAAGGACATCAAGAGCGCCGAGCAGACCAAGGTCACGCGCGACTTTGCCCACGAGCACCACATCACCAACTACTTCGAGCAGGGCTGCATGGGCATCGAACACGCGCTTTTGCCCGAGCAGGGCATCGTGGTGCCCGGCGACCTCATGATCGGCGCCGACTCCCACACCTGCACCTACGGCGGCATCGGCGCCTTCTCCACGGGCGTGGGCTCCACCGACGCCGGCGTGGGCATGGCCACGGGCCGCGCCTGGTTCAAGGTGCCCGAGACCATCCGCTTCGTCATCGACGGCGAGCTGCCGGCCGGCGCCACCGCCAAGGACGTCATCCTGCACATCATCGGCAAGATCGGCGTGGACGGCGCGCTGTACTGCGCCATGGAGTTTGCCGGCTCCACCATCGAGGACCTCTCCGTGGAGGGCCGCCTCACCATCGCCAACATGGCCATCGAGGCGGGCGGCAAGGCGGGCCTGTTCGAGGTGGACGAGAAGTGCCGCGCCTGGGTTGCCGAGCGCGCCAAGCGCGAGCCGCGCGAGTTCCACCCCGATGCCGACGCCGCCTACAAGCAGGTCATCCACATCGACGCCGCCCAGATTGTGCCCTGCGTCTCCTGGCCGCACCTGCCCAGCAACACCCACCCGGTCACCGAGAGTCGTCACATAGCCATTGACCAGGCGGTTATTGGCTCGTGCACCAACGGCCGCATCGAGGACATGCGTGCCGCCGCCGAGGTTTTGCGCGGGCGTACCGTGGCCGAGAACGTGCGCTGCATCGTCATCCCGGCCACGCAGAAGGTCTGGCTGCAGTGCGTGCACGAGGGCCTCATGGACGTCTTCGTGAACGCCCACTGCGTGGTCTCCACGCCCACCTGCGGGCCCTGCCTGGGCGGCTACATGGGCATCCTGGCTGCCGGCGAGCGTTGCGTGAGCTCCACCAACCGCAACTTCGTGGGCCGTATGGGCGACCCGACCTCCGAGGTTTACCTGGCAAGCCCCGCCGTCTGCGCCGCCAGCGCCGTGGCCGGCCACATCGCCCTTCCCAGCGACCTGGACTAGACCGACCATAAAACCCCAGCTAGCGCCCTGAATGCTCAAACGCGTTCGGGGCGCTGGTTTGTCGCGAACATCGATGCCCATTGGGACCAGGGCCGGTCTCTCAGATGTCCTCGCTCACCAGCGCTAGGGAGTTCAAGCCATAGGCTGCTGCGGAATGTTTGAGAGACAGGGCCCTTCCCCTTGGGCGGGTAGAGCTAGTGCCCTGGGGAAAGCACAGTGTTTAGTCTGTAAGACAACGAGGTATAATCGTCTTACGTTGATGCTACAAAGGAGGGCAAATATGAGCTCAGTGACGATACGGGTGGACGACTTCACGAAGAGTCGCGCGGCGAGCATTGCCGATGACTTCGGGTTTGACCTCTCTAGTGTGCTTCGCGCCTTTATGAAGCAGATAGTTCGTGAGAACAGGATTCCGCTCACCCTCGAGTACCCCGAGCCCAATGACGAATCTCTCGCCTCCATCAAGGAGGCCGAGAGCGTCATCGCCGCAGGTGGCAAGGGCTACTCGTCCGCTAAGGAGATGTTCGAAGCAATGGGGGTGTAGCGGATGAAGCTCGCTGCCCAATTCACCTCGCAGTTCAAGCGAGATGCAAAAAGGCTTCAGAAGAAGCACGTCGACTTAGAGCCGCTCTATGAGCTTGTGGATCTTGTCATCCTCAACACGCCTGAGGCCATCTCCGAGCTCAAGCAGCGTCACAACATGCATTCCCTCAAGGGCCAATGGTCTGGGAGCAGGGAATGCCATATAGCGAACGCGGGCGACTGGCTTGTTGTCTGGCGCGAGGGAAACGACATGGCGGTTTTCCAGCGAACAGGTTCGCACGAAGAGATATTCAGATAGAGGCAACAGAAAGACCGACGGCTCAAAACCGTCGGTCTTCTTCTTTCACGGCGATGCAAGAGCGCGGCCTTGCCTTGCGCGCGGCCAACGCCCCGGACGTCTGTAGACGTTCGGGGCGTTTCTCATGCGTCTTGCGAGCCCCTACGGGGGGTGGATTGTGTCCCTTAATCGTCTCCGCTTTCCAGCGCCGGGGAGCACGCAAGGGTACGGCGAAGCGTCCTCGAAGGGTCTTTCCGGGCGCCGCTGTGACCATTTGCGAACTCAAGACGAACGCTTTCGCAGGCGTTCTCCCCAGCGGTGAACGGGCGTAATTTGGCCCTGAACGGTAGTTCCTTAAATTGCCAGAGAAACCCCTTTTCTTCCGAAACTGGCGCTTTTTCCGAATACCTCAACTCGATTAGCTGCGAATATGCCACTCCGTAAAATGCTTTCCGCATTGCCGCGGAACCGGAATCGATGGAGTCGCATTTCTTCGGTTCGTATTCTTTCCATAGCGGCGAGGGCCTGAGTGAGGAAGGAGATGGACATGCTCAATCGCAAGGAGAGTCTGGTTGAAATCGTGCGAGAAGAGCCTGGCATCAATTCCTCCGATCTTGCGGCACGCCTCGGCGTTAGCGACAGGACAATTCGCACGTACGTGCGTCAGGCCAACGAGGAGCTTGCGGGCGCCGCTCGCCTTGAGCATCGCCGCGGCGATGGTTATGAGCTCGTGGTTGAGGATGCGGATAAGTTCGGCCTGATTACCCGCACGGGGTCTTCGCTGGTTTCTCAGCTGCCGTCTACCCCCGAGGAGCGTCTTGCGTATCTTCTCGATGACCTTCTGCACCGAAACGACTGGATCACCCTGGACGAGCTCGCGAACATCATGTGCGTGTCTCGTGCGACGCTTTCCGCTGACCTCAAGGGGGTCGAGAAAAAGATCTCGTCCTTCGGCCTCTCCGTTGAGAGGCGTCCGCGTTATGGGCTGCGCATTGCCGGTCCCGAGGTCTCGCGGAGGCTTTGCCTCGCCAGTCTTGTGGTTGACGGTTCGGACGTCGATGCCGCTTCGGACAGCCTTCTCGCCCGCGTGGCCACCTGCGTAGAAGACGCCATCGATAAGGCCGGCTTCCACGTGAATTCGGCCGCCTATCACAACCTTATCGTTCACATTGCCATAGCAATCCGTCGCATGAAGGCGGGTGCCTATGTCCCAATGACCGCAAGCGACGTCGACGAGCTTAAGGCGAGCCCCGCCTACCAGGCGGCCGAGGAGATTACGGACTCCCTGGCGGAGACGTTCGACGTCAAGTTTCCCGTTGAGGAGGTTGCCTACATCGCGTTGCACCTCGCGGGCCGCCGCGTTATCGACGAGTCTCCTGTTGATGAGGAAAAGGGCCTCGTCATCTCCGATGAGGTTTGGCGTGTCGTTGACGAGATGATCGAGATCGTGCGCAGCGCCTTTGGCTTCGATTTTCATTCTGACCTTGAGCTGCGCATGAACCTTGCGCGCCACGTGGAGCCTCTTTCGATTCGCCTGCGTCACCACATGAGGATTGAGAACCCGCTTCTGCAGGACATCCAGGAGCGCTTCCCGCTTGGCTTCTCGATGGCGAAAGAGGCATCTGCGGTGCTCGCTGACAAGTATGGTGAGCGCCCGTCTGAGGAGGAGATCGGCTACATTGCCCTCGCCTTCATCCTCGCCATGGAGCGCCAAAACAGCGTCCCTGCCAAGAAAAACATCGTGATCGTTTGCACGAGCGGGCTGGGAAGCGCCAAGCTGCTCGAGCACCAGTATCGCAAGGAGTTCGGCCCCTGGCTTGGCGACATTAAGACCTGCGATGTCGCGCGAATCGGGTCGATGGACTTCGGCCACGTTGACTACGTCTTTACGACGGTTCCGCTTGGGATGAGTCTTCCTGTCCCGGTGCGGGAGGTCCACTTTTTCCTTGACGAGGAAGACGTGAGGAACGTCCGCGAGTTCCTGAGCTCTTCCAAGCAGGAGAAGAGCGCAATCTCGTACTTTGACGAGAGCCTCTTCTTCACACATCTCCGCTTCTCCTCAAAGGGAGACGCGCTGGATTATCTCTGCGACCGAGTCTGCGAGGCTCGCCAGATTCATGGCAATTTGCGTGCGCTTGTGGATCAGCGAGAGGCGTTGGCGGAGACCGCCTTCGGCAACCAAGTCGCCATGCCGCACCCGATTGAGCCCTGCGCTGACGAGACCTTTGTTGCCTGCGCGCTGCTCGATGAGCCGATTGAGTGGAACTCCCAAGAGGTGCGAGCGGTCTTCCTCGTCTGCATATCGCAAGAAGAAGAGGAGCTAGATGACTTCTACGGTCATTTCACCTCACTTCTTACCAGCCCCGCTGCCGTTCAGGAGCTCGTTGACAACCAGCGGTGGCAGACCCTAGCCAGATTGATCAAACAGTAATTACCCATCCCCCCTTCTTTGTCGTTTGCGCCTCCTTTGGGAGGACAAGTGAGTGCCCGTTTCGTCCGACGGAAAGGAACTAGCTATGCGAAAAATCGTCCTCATGTGTTCTGCGGGAATGTCCACGAGCCTTCTCATGAACAAGATGCGCGCCGCCGCTGAGGCCGAAGGCTACGACTGCACGGTCGAGGCCGTGCCCATTCGAAGCGCCGACGTTAAGGGCGCGGACGCTGACATCGTCCTTCTTGGGCCTCAGGTTCGCTTCCAGGTCAAGAAGATCGCCTCTGAGCTGAGCTGCCCGGTCGAGGCCATCGACTCCATGATCTACGGCCGCATGGACGGCGCTGCCCTGCTCAAACGAGTGAAGGAGGTCCTTGGTGACTAGCTTCGAAGAATTGGCGGACATCAGCTTTCAGATCATCGCCGCCGTTGGTGAGGCTCGCAGCGACTACATCGAGGCGATCCAGGAGGCGAAGCAGGGCAATTTTGAACAGGCCCGCGAGCTGATGGAGAAGGGCGCCGCTGAGTATCTCAAGGGCCATGACGCCCATACGAAGCTGATCCAGAACGAGGCGGCTGGCGAGCGGACCCACATGTGCCTGCTGCTCACCCATGCAGAGGACCAGCTTATGAGCGCCGAGTCGTTCGGAATCCTTGCCGATGAGTTTATCGAGCTGTACGAGCGTATGGCTGGTTAAACGGGAGACATCGATAGTGCCCGGAAGGGCAGAGAAAGGAGAAAGAGGAAATGGAGAAATTTCTCGATAAGGTGACGGAGGTGCTTGGCGGCTTTGCCGATAAGGTCAATGGCATGCGCTACATCATCGTCATCAAGAATGCCTTCTATGCGCTGATTCCGGTAATCATTGCCGGAGCGTTTGGCACCCTGTTCGGAACCATGGTGTTCGACAGCTCTACCGGCCTCGCCCAGTTCGCACCGCTCGCATGGCTCGCAGACCTTAAGCCGATTGCCACTGCGCTCAGCTACGTGACCTTGAGCTTCCTTACCATTTACGTCGTCTTCCTCATGGGACTCGAGCTCGGCAAGCTCAATGAGCACGAGGGCTACTTCCCCGGCATCGTGGCCGTCATGTCTTACCTGGTCGTTAACCCGACGACCTATGAGGCGACCAACGACGAGGGCCTCACGATGCTGGTGTCCAACGTGCTCGCCAAGCAGTACACCGACACCAAGGGCCTCTTCCTTGGCATGATCATCGCCATCGCCTCCGTTGAGCTGTACACCAGGCTCACCCGCTGCAAGGCCCTTAACTTCCAGATGCCCGACACCGTTCCGCCCAACGTCTCCCGCAGCTTCTCTTCGCTCTTCCCCGGAACCCTCACCGTCGCCATCTTCTCGACCATCGGCTTTGCGTTCAACAAGATCACCGGCATCTACCTGTACGACGCCATCTACAAGATCGTCCAGGAGCCCCTCATGGGCATCATCCAGGGCCTCCCCGGCATCCTGCTGCTCATGTTCATCGCACAGGTCTTCTGGGTGATCGGCATTCACGGCAACCAGATGATCAAGCCCATCCGCGAGCCGCTCCTCATTGCCGCCATCACCGCCAACGCCGACGCGTTTGCCTCCGGCCAGGCGCTGCCCAACGTCATCACGATGCCCTTCTGGGACATGTACATGAGCTTTGGTGGCTCTGGCTGCACCCTCGGCCTGCTCATCGCCGTCCTTCTCATCTCCAAGCGTGACGATATGCGCGCGATCACCAAGCTGTCGCTTCCCTGCGCCATCTTCAACATCAACGAGCCCGTCATCTTCGGCATGCCGATCATGCTGAACCCGATTCTGGCAATCCCGTTCATCATCACGCCGCTCGTCACGGGCACCATCGGCTACTTTGCGACCGTCATGGGCTTTGCCGCCAAGGCCGTCGTGTACATCCCCTGGCCCACGCCCCCGATCATCTCCGCCTGGCTCGCGACCGCCGGCGACCTCGGCGCCGTGGTTACCCAGCTCATCTGCATCATCGTCTCGATCCTCATCTACCTGCCGTTCGTGAAGATCTCCAACAAGCAGCAGCTTGTTTCCTACGACACCGAGGCCTAGGCGTTCAAGCAGCGTTCCTTCCTTCCTTTGGGGCGCCTCGGGCCTTTACCCGAGGCGCCCCTTTTTGCAAGCAAGGCATACCTTTTCAGAAAGAGAAGAGAGATACAGATGAAAGTGGAACTCCCCGAGGGATTTATCGTCGGCGCCGCGTCCTCTGCGTGGCAGACCGAGGGCTGGAAGGGCAAGAAGCCCGGCCAGGACTCCTATCTCGACAGCTGGTACAAGAACGAGCCGAACGTCTGGCATGACGGATACGGCCCGGCCGTGGCGACGAACTTCATGGAGAAGTACCAGGACGACGTCGACCTCATGCACGAGATTGGGCTGCAGGCCTACAGGACGTCCATCAACTGGTCGCGCTTCTTCACCGACCATGAGGCCCTTACGGTGGACGAAGAGTATGCGCAGCACATTGATGACGTCGTGAATGCGCTGGTGGCCGCTGGTGTCGAGCCAATCCTCTGCCTCGAGCACTATGAGGTTCCCCAGGCGCTGACCGACAAGTACGACGGCTGGACCTCTCGAAAGGTCGTGGACCTCTACGCCGCCTACGCAAAGATCGCGTTCGATCGCTATGGCGACCGCGTGCACCAGTGGTTCACGTTCAACGAGCCAATCGTTCCGCAGACGCGCTGCTACCTCGACGCCATCCGTTGGCCTCACGAGCAGAACACCCTCAAGTGGATGACGTGGAACTATCACAAGGCCCTTGCCAGCGCGTTTGCCGTCAAGGCATTCCACGAGGGCGGCTATGAGGGCCGCATCGGGTGCGTGCTCAACCCCGAGATGGCCTACGCTCGCTCGTCCTCGAAGGAAGACCAGCGCGCCCGTGCCATGTACGACCTGTTCTTCAACAGGGTCTTCTTTGACCCGATGGTCAAGGGCGAGTATCCCGAAGAGCTCGTCGACATCTGCTCCGAGCACGGCGTGTGGCCGCAGGCGGACCCGGCCGACCTTGACGTCATCAAAGACGGCACGGTGGACTTCCTCGGCGTCAACCAGTATTACCCGAAGCGCGTGCGCGCCCAGCGCTTTGCCTGGAACCCCGAGACGCCTTTCCACCCCGAGATGTTCTACGAGAACTTCGACCTGCCCGGTCGCGCCATGAACAAGTCTCGTGGCTGGGAGATCTATCCCAAGGTCATGTACGACATGGCCATGTACCTCAAGGACAACTACGGCAACATCCCTTGGATCGTCTCGGAAAACGGCATGGGGATCGAGGGAGAAGAGCAGTTCAAGGATGCCGAAGGCGTCGTGCAGGACGACTACCGCATCGACTTCATCGCCCAGCACCTGCGCTGGCTTGTTAAGGCGATTGAGGACGGTTCGAGCTGCGAGGGCTACATGCTGTGGGCCTTTACGGACAACGTCTCGCCGATGAACGCATTCAAGAACAGGTATGGCCTCGTGCGAATTGAGCTTGACGAGGAGCGTACGCGCAGCCTGAAGAAGTCGGGCTACTGGTACCGCGACCTCATTGCCAGCAGGTCGTTTGAGATCCCCGACGAGGTTTGGCCTAAGTAACGCCTGCTTTTGGCAGCTTCGTAAGTACCGCGCGCCTGGGGCCGAGCCGGATGAATTGCCTCGGCCCTAGGCGTGGGAGCTTCAAATGAGCGTTGGGTGTATTGGAGAGTAATCATGGAGAAGGACGTCGCGGCAAAGATCGAGAAGGACGCCACCGAGCTCGTAAGCCGTCTGCAGCCTCGTTCCGGCAAGTATCGCAAGATCAGCCCCGAGATGGACCCGTTGCGCCTCGGCTCTGGGTGGAGCGTCGCCGACCTCGACAAGCCGCAGATCATCATCGAGTCCACCGCTGGCGACTCCCATCCTGGCAGCGCCGGGCTCTTTGAGCTCGTTGAGGAGGTTCGTGCTGGCGTTGCCGAGGCCGGCGGCCATGGCGCGCGCTACTTCTGCACCGATATCTGCGACGGCGAGGCTCAGGGCCACGACGGCATCAACTATTCGCTGCCCAGTCGCGACGCCATCGCCAACATGATCGAGATCCACGCCAAGGCCACGCCCTTCGACGCCGGCGTCTTCGTGGCGAGCTGCGACAAGGGTTTGCCTGCGAACCTTATGGCGCTTGGGCGCATCAACATCCCCTCAATCGTCGTTACCGGCGGCGTCATGGACGCGGGCCCCGATCTTCTTACCTTGGAGCAGCTCGGTGCCATCAGCGCTCGCTACGAGCGCGGCGAGATTAGCCATGACGAGTTGATGTTTGCCGAGCACAACGCCTGCCCGTCGTGCGGTGCGTGCTCCTTTATGGGCACGGCCTCGACCATGCAGGTCACGGCCGAGGCGCTCGGCCTGGCGCTTCCTGGCACGGCGCTCCTTCCCGCCACGAGCCTCGACCTGCGCGAGGCGGCACGCGCCGCCGGCCGTCAGGCGCTGTGGCTTTCCGAACACAATCTGTGCCCGCGCGACATCGTTACGCGTGAAGCCTTCGAGAACCTGATCATGGTTCACGGCGCCATCTCGGGTTCCACGAACTCCTTGCTGCACATCCCCGCGATTGCGCGTGAGTTCGGCGTCGAGATCAGTGCGGATGATTTCGACCGGCTTCACCGTGGCGCCCACTACCTGCTGAACATCCGTCCTGCCGGCGAGTGGCCTGCGCAGTTCTTCTACTATGCGGGCGGCGTACCTCGCATCATGGAAGAGATTCGCTCCATGCTTCACCTGGACGTCATGACGGTGACGGGCAAGACCCTGGGCGAAAACCTCGATGAGCTCCGCAGCAACGGCTACTACGAGAAGTGCGAGGCCAATCTGGCCGCATGGGGCCTCAAACGTGAGGACGTCATTCGCCCGTTTGACGACCCGTTCGGCACCGATGGCTCCATCGCCATCTTGCACGGCAACCTGGCCCCCGATGGCGCCGTCGTCAAGCACACCGTCGTGCCTCGCGAAATGTTCCAGGCTACGCTGCGCGCCCGTCCCTTTGATTGCGAGGAGGACGCCATCCATGCGGTTCTCACGCATGAGGTCGAGCCCGGTGATGCCGTGATCATTCGCTATGAGGGCCCCAAGGGCTCCGGCATGCCCGAGATGTTCTACACCACCGAGGCCATCGCGAGCGACCCGGAGTTGGGCGCAAGCATCGCACTCATTACCGACGGCCGCTTTTCCGGCGCCTCGAAGGGCCCGGCCATCGGACACGTATCTCCTGAGGCTGCCGACGGCGGACCGATTGCCCTGGTTGAGGAAGGCGACCTGATTCGAATCGACATTCCGGAGCGCAAGCTCGAAATCTGCGGCATCGCGGGGGAGGAGAAGACCCCCGAGCAGATTGAGGCGGTTCTGGCCAAGCGGCGCGCCGCGTGGAGCGTTCCGCCAAGACGCTACGACAGCGGTGTACTCAAGTTCTTCTGCGAGCACGCGGTTTCCGCAATCAAGGGCGGATACATGGAGTAACTTGCCCCCCCTCAGCCCGCGGCCGTCTTGCCTCTATTAGGCGGCCGCGGGTTTCTTAACAGCGCGATGGCCTGCGGCGCTGCAGGGCGGACGTAGCCACGAGGTTCGCATGAAGCGACCGGGCCATTTATCTCGAAAGGGTTGGTAACTGATGGAAATGACATTTCGCTGGTACGGAAGCGAAGCGGAGAAGATAACGCTCGAGCAGATTCGACAGATTCCGGGCGTCAAGGGCGTCGTTGGCTGCCTGATGGACATTCCGGTGGGCGAGGTTTGGCCTGAGGAGCGTATCGCCGACCTTGTGAGCCAGGTTGAGCAAGCCGGCCTTTCGCTCAAGGTGATCGAGTCGGTCAACGTCCATGATGACATCAAGGCGGGCCTGCCGTCTCGCGACCTCTACATTGACAACTACAAGCAGACAATCAGGAACCTTGCCAAGTACGGCATCAAGGTGATCTGCTACAACTTCATGCCGGTGTTCGACTGGGTTAAGTCTGATTTGCACTATGAGCTGGAGGATGGCTCCAACACGCTCTGCTTCAAGAAGGAGCAGATTCCCGATGACCCCAACGTGCTGCTCGACTTGTATTCGGGCGGAACGAACGGCTATACGCTCCCCGGCTGGGAACCCGAGCGTTTGGCGCAGGTAAAGCACCTGTTTGAGATTTACGCCGACGTGGACGAGGATAAGCTGCGCGAGAACCTCGTCTATTTCCTCGAGGCGATCATGCCCGTCTGCGAAGAGTGCGACGTCAAGATGGCGATTCATCCCGATGACCCGCCCTATTCGATGTTCGGGCTTCCGCGCATCATCAAGAACCGCGAAGACCTCGACTGGCTTTGCCGCACGGTCGATACCCCTTACAACGGCATCACCCTTTGCACCGGATCCATCGCCGAGGACCCCGCCAACGACGTGTACGAGATTCTGGCCGAGTTCACTCGTCGTGGACGCATCCACTTTGCGCATGTTCGCAACATCCGTTTCCTGCACCCCGAAGTTCCCGGTAACAAGGATTTTTACGAGGCCGCCCACCTTTCAAACTCCGGCTCGCTTGATATGTATCGAATCGTCGCCGCGCTGCATGACAACGGGTTTGAGGGCTTCATCCGCCCCGATCATGGCCGCATGATTTGGGGAGAGGAAGGCCGTCCTGGTTACGGCCTGTTCGACCGCGCCCTCGGCGTGGCCTACATCAACGGGCTGTGGGAGGCTCTCGAGAAGAAGGATGCCTAGCTGGGCTTTAATGGTCAAAGGCCCTGCGAATGACCGTTTGTTGGGGCAAGGTATCTAAGTTATTTGTTGCTGACGGGGAGCTTACGGGCTCCCCGTTTTGTATGACTCAGTGCTGGTTAGCTACGCCGTGCCCAAAGAACGCAAGGCATGAACGAAAACAGAAGAGGGCGGGTGACCTGCCGAGCAAACTTTCCGCAGCGGCCAAGCGCATGGAACCCTCCGGCGCAGGTGAGCGAGGACGTTTGCGAGGCAGGCCACCCGCCCTCGGCATTTTCGGGAGAGCTGGGAAGCCGTGGCGTCTGTGGCGGAGCCGGGAAGCCGTTTGGCTAACACGACGCGTGCGTGAGATCTGGAACGTCACAAGGCTAACGAGACACATGCGAGAGGGGCGGGAAGCCGCGGGGCTGGCATGGCGCGTGCGAAAAACCCGACGCCCTACACGCTTTCGATGAAGCGTTGGGCCATGAGCTGGGCGGCTCCGATGGGGACGCCGTGGGAGGGGTGCTTGGCCACGACGGCGCAGGGCTCCGTGCCGGGGAAGGGGTCGAGGGCGGCCACGGCCTCGTTGATTTGCGGCAGGTGGCCGATGAGGTAGCTCGCGAGCTCGCCGCCGAGGCAGACGTTCACGCCCAGCATGGTGTGGATGGTCTGGATGCCGCGGGCGAGGTGGCCCACGTAGCCATCCAGCACCGCGAGAGCCTGCTCGTCACCGGCCTCCACGCTGGCGAAGAACTCCTCGAGCGTGGTGCCCTGCTCCTCGGACAAGACGTTGCTCGAGCAATAGGCCTCAAGGCAGCCGGCCCGCCCGCAGGCGCAGCGCTTGCCGCCCGGCTCGATGCAGATGTGGCCAAACTCGCCGCAGGTGCCAAGCGGCCCCTCGAAGGGCTTGCCCTCCACGATGATGGCGCCGCCCACGCCGCGCTCGAGCGAGAGGTAGGCGAGGCTCTCGCCCAAGGTGTTGGGGAAGACCTGGCTAAAGGCGCCGCAGTTGGCGTCGTTGAAGACGGCGGCTGGGTAGGGGAGGCTCGCTGTGAGGCTGGCGGCGGTAAGCTCGCCTTTCTCGAGGCGCAGCACCGAGGTGTTGAGCAGCCGGCCCGTACCGGGATCGATGGCCGAGGGAACGGCCACGCCCACGCCTACGGCGCGGACGCCGCGGCCGGCCAGCTCGTCTGACACGGCGGCCGTGAGCTCCTGGATGCTCGCGGCCAGGCTCTCCTTGGTGCGCTCGGCGGCGAGGGGCTGCTTGAGGTAGAGGCCCTCGATGCGCTCGCCGTAGAGGTCGCAGGCCACGCAGCGGGCGCTGTGGCCGGTGAGCGAGATGCCGATGGCGGCCACCTTCTGGGTGCTCACGCGGAAGGTCTGCGCGCGGCGCCCTCCCGTGGAGCCGCGCTCCTCGCCGGGCTCGATGAGGCTGGCGGTCTCCAGCGCGGTAAAGGCCTGGTAGACCGTGGGCAGGCTGAGCTCGCACTCGTGGGCGACCTCCTGCTTGGTCATGGGCATGCCCGAGGCGTAGAGGCAGCGGAACACGGCCGAGGTGGCGGGGGTGGACTTTGCCTTGGGGGCGTCTTGGGCGTCCTGTGCGGCCATGGCGGACCTCTTCCGTTCCCTACCGCTCGCGGGCGAAAAGATACCGCTCGCGGCTCCTCTGATTTCTGAAACGATTTTAGCAAATTCATTTATAAAATGGCTTTATAAAACGGCTTTACGGAAGTCTGCCGCTAAGGAGGGCGCATGTACTTCATAGGCATTGACCTGGGAACATCTGCGTGCAAGTTCCTTCTCATGGACGAGAAGGGCACCATCCACAACATCGTGAGCGAGAGCTACGACGTCGAGTACCCCCAGCCCGGCTGGAGCCAGCAAGACCCGGCGGACTGGTGGGAGGCCGTGCGCCGCGGCATCCCCGCGCTGCTCGAGGGTCACGATGCCTCGCAGGTGGTGGGCATCGGCTGCGGCGGCCAGATGCACGGCCTGGTGGCCCTGGACGCCACCGACGCCGTCATTCGCCCGGCCATCCTGTGGAACGACGGCCGCACCGCCGAGCAGGTGCGCTACCTCAACGAGGAGGTAGGCACCGACAAGCTCCTCAAATGGACGGGAAACATCGCCTACGCCGGCTTCACCGCGCCCAAGATCTTGTGGATGCGCGACGCCGAGCCCGAGAACTACGCCGACATCGCCCACGTGATGCTGCCCAAGGACTACGTGAACCACCTGCTCACCGGCGCCTACGCCACCGACGTCTCCGACGCCTCGGGCACCTTGCTGCTCGACGTCGAGACGCGCGGCTGGTCCGAGCCCATGCTTGAGCTCTGCGGCCTCACGGCAGACGAGCTGCCCGAGATCTACGAGAGCTACGAGGCCATCGGGGCCCTGCTGCCCGAGGTGGCAGCCGAGCTCGGCCTGCCGCAGGACGTCGTGGTCTGCGCCGGCGCCGGCGACAACGAGGCCGCGGCCGTGGGCACGGGCTGCGTGGGTGCCGGCTCCATGAACGTGAGCCTGGGCACCTCGGGCACCGTCTTCATCCCCACCGCGGGCTTTGCGGCCGGCGTGGGCAACCGCATCCACTCCTTCTGCCACGCCGACGGCACCTGGCACCTCATGGGCTGCATCCTGTCTGCCGCCAGCTGCAACGCCTGGTGGGTGGAAGACGTGCTCGCAACCGGCGACTTTGCGGGCGAGCAGGCCGGCATCGAGGCCGACGACGCCGCCCTCGACCTGCCGTTCTTTTTGCCCTACCTCATGGGCGAGCGCACGCCCCACAACGACACCCTGGCCCGCGGCGCCTTCGTGGGCATGAGCATGACCACCACCCGCCAGGACATGACCCGCGCGGTGCTGGAGGGCGTCGCCTTTGCCATCCGCGACTCGGTGGAGATCGCCCGCTCGCTGGGCGTGGAGCTTGGCGCCTCCACGGTCTGCGGCGGCGGCGCCAAGAGCCGCCTGTGGCTGCGCATGCTCGCCGACGTCCTGAACATGGAGCTCAACCTGCCGGCCACCGAGCAGGGCCCCGGCTTTGGCGGCGCCATCCTGGCCAGCGTGGCCGCCGGCGTGTACCCGAGCGTGGACGATGCCTGCGCCCAGATCGTCTCCGTGCGCGACAAGGTGAGCCCCAACCCCGAGGCCGTGGCCGCCTACGAGGCCCGCTACCAGATCTGGCGCGAGCTCTACCCGTCCCTCAAGCCCTCCTTTGCAAAGATGGGAGCCTAGCCATGACCGAGATTCTTTCCGTGAATGACCCGGCGTTTGCCGAGTACGGCGCCGTGTGGTCTGACGTGAGCTCTGCGCTCACCGAGGCCATCGCGCGCACGCTCGAGGCCGAGACGCCGCTGCCCGAGGCCACCGACTACGTGCCGAGCGACCCTGCCCTGCAGCAGCTGGACGCCGCACGCACCCTGGCGCCCACCCTCTTTGGCGGCCTGCCGGTGGAGTTTGGCTGGTGCAACGGCCACAACCTGCGCCTCAACTGCCTCGAGTACCACCGCTCCAGCGAGTTCAACCTGGGCGTCTGTGACTTTGTGCTGCTGCTTGCCAAGCAGAGCGACATCGTGGACGGCAAGCTTGACACCGCCACCGTCAAGGCCTTCCGCGTGCCCGCGGGCACGCTCGTCGAGGTCTACGCCACCACGCTGCACTACGCCCCCTGCCAGGTGAGCGACGCGGGCTTCAAGGTGCTCGTGGCCCTGCCCGAGGGCACCAACCTCAACGCCCCCAAGACCACCTGCGCCGGCGGGGACCGCGCGCAGCTGTGGGCCCAGAACAAGTGGCTGCTCGCCCACCCGCAGAGCGCCGAGGCGGCCGCCGGCGCCTACGTGGGGCTCGTGGGCGAGAACACCACCCTGCAAAACCAGGCCTAGGGCCAAGGTACAAGACCCAAGAAACGTACGAGGAGAGGAACAACATGGCATTTGAATCGAGCAACATCCCGCAGGTAAAGCTTGGCATCATCGCCGTTTCGCGCGACTGCTTCCCCATCGAGCTCGCGGTGAGCCGCCGCGAGGCCATCGTCGCGGCCTGCGCCGAGGCGGGCCTGGACGTCGTGGAGGTCAAGCAGGCCGTTGAGTCCGAGGCCGACATGGCAACCGCCCTTGCCGAGGCCGAGGCCGCCGGCGTGAACGCCCTCACCGTGTTCCTCGGCAACTTTGGCCCCGAGACGCCCGAGACGCTCATTGCCCAGCGCTTTGACGGCCCCGTGATGTACGTGGCGGCCGCCGAGGGCGACGGCGACATGGTCAACGGCCGCGGCGACGCCTACTGCGGCATGCTCAACTGCAGCTACAACCTGGGCATGCGCCACGTGAAGGCCCATATCCCCAGCTACCCCGTGGGCACTGCCGCCGACATCGCCAAGATGATGGCCGACTTCGTGCCCGTGGCCCGCGCGGTCATCGGCGTGCGCAACCTCAAGATCATCACCTTTGGCCCGCGCCCGCAGGACTTCTTTGCCTGCAACGCCCCCATCAAGGGCCTCTACGAGCTGGGCGTCGAGGTGGAGGAGAACTCCGAGCTCGACCTGCTCGTCTCCTACCGCGAGCACGAGGGCGACCCGCGCATCGCCGAGGTTTGCGCCGACATGGCCGCCGAGATGGGGGAGGGCCGCTACTACCCCGACCTGCTCCAGCGCATGGCGCAGTTTGAGCTCACCCTGCTCGACTGGGCCGAGGCGCACAAGGGCGCCCGCAAGTACGTGGCCTTCGCCGACAAGTGCTGGCCGGCCTTCCCGTCCGAGTTTGGCTTTGAGCCCTGCTATGTGAACTCGCGCCTGGTGAGCCGCGGCATCCCGGTGGCCTGCGAGGTGGACATCTACGGCGCGCTTTCCGAGTACATCGGCATGTGCGCCACGGGCGACACCGTCACCCTGCTCGACATCAACAACTCCGTGCCCGGCTACATCTACGACGAGGACATCAAGGGCAAGTTCGACTACCAGCTCACCGACACCTTCATGGGCTTCCACTGCGGCAACACCCCCAGCTGCAAGATGTGCGCCAACCGCGCCGTGAAGTACCAGCTCATCCAGCACCGCCTGCTCGAGCCCGAGGGCTCCGACCCCGACTTCACCCGCGGCACGCTCGAGGGCGACATCGCGGCCTCCGACGTGACCTTCTACCGCCTGCAGTGCGACTCCGAGGGCAAGCTGCGCAGCTACGTGGCGGAAGGGCAGATTCTGCCGGTGGCCACCCGCTCCTTTGGTGGCATCGGCATCTTCGCCATCCCCGAAATGGGCCGCTTCTACCGCCACGTGCTCATCGAGAAGCGCTATCCGCACCACGGCGCGGTGGCCTTCAGCCACGCGGGCAAGATCCTCTTCGACGTCCTGCGCTACCTGGGCATCGAGGACATCGCCTACAACCAGCCCGCGAGCCTGCCCTACCCGACGGAAAACCCTTTCGAGCACTAGGAAATGGGCTACCGCTGGGCGGCCAGAATCGACCGTTGGCGGGGCGGGGCGAGGCCAACGAAAACGTATTCGTTGGCCTGCGTATACTAGGTTCCGAAAACGTTTAACTTGCACACTGCGGTAGAAGGGAGGTTCGCATGGTCACGCTCAAGATGATTGCCGAGGAGACGGGTCTTTCGGTGGCCGCGGTCTCAAAGGCCCTCAACCACATGCCCGGCATCAGCGAGAAGAACGCCGTCCGCGTTCGCGAGTGTGCCAAGCGCCTCAACTACTACCCCAACGGTGCCGCCCAGACGCTCAAGACCCAGCGCTCGTACAACATCGGCGTGGTGTACCAAAACGAGATGGACCACGAGTACTTCTCGCGCATGCTCACCGCCGTCCGTGACACGGCCGAGAGCGCCGGCTACGACCTCACCTTCCTCTCCAACAGGGGAGTCTCCGAGTACGGCTACGCGGCCCACGCCATGCGCCGCAACTGCGACGGCGTGCTCGTCTGCAACGGCAACATCGACCAGGAGGACCTCGAGCGCCTGGCCTCAAGCCCGCTGCCCGTGGTCTCCGTGGAGCGCGAGTTCGAGGGCCGCACCTCCGTGTGGTCCGACAACGTCAGCGGCATGGAAGACATCGTGGACTACGTGGCCAAGCACGGCCACACGCGCATTGCCTACGTCCACGGCCAGCTGGGCCAGGTTGCCAGCGAGCGCCTTGCCGCCTTCCGCGCCGCCTGCGCCAAGCGCGGCATCGAGGTGCCCGGCGAGTACGTCATCGAGGCCCTCTTCCAGAACCCCAAGGAGTCCGGCCTGGCCGTTCGCAAGCTCATGGCCCTGCCCGAGCCCCCCACCTGCGTGCTCTTCCCCGATGACATCTCCTACCTGGGAGGCCTCACCGAGCTTGAGCGCGAGGGCAAGGTGGTCCCGGACGACGTGAGCTGCGTTGGCTACGACGGCGCCCTCATCTCGCAGATCCTGCGCCCCAAGCTCGTCACCTACCGCCAAGACGCCGAGGCCATGGGCCGCGCCGTCGTGCGCGAGCTCTTTGCCGCAATAGAGCAGGGGGCCTCCTACGACCCCCACAAGCTCATCGTTCCGGGCTCGCTCTTGCCCGGCACCACCGTCAAGGACCTTTCGGTCTAGTTCACCCTGTAGTTTTTCGCTTCCGTCCCGTTTCTATTCCCGTCCTTTATTTCTCGTTCCGCCCATTAATTTCGCTCTGAACGAAAACGTTTAACCTACCAAACCACCGGAGGTTCACCCATGCAGTTCGTAACCGAGAGGGCCCGCGAGCAGGTCCGCCCCGCAGACGAGTTCGTCCGCGGGCTCTTTGGCGCCAAGGCCGCCGCGCCCGAGCTCGACGCCACCTACCTCGACGCCGCCCGCACCCGCGCCCTCGGTTTCGTGGGCCTGCCCTACGTGGCGCCCATCTGCCAGCACCTCATGGCCGAGCCCGCCTTCGCCGCCTTCGTGGTCGGCCTGGGCACCTCGGCGCTGCTCGCCCTCTCCGGGCAGGCCCTGACCTGCGAGACCGCGGACGGCCCCGTTGAGGTCCCCGTCGCCCTCGTGGACAGCGTGCACTCCGCGGTGGCGCGCACCCTGGCCGGCGCCGGCACGCTCGGTGCCGACGGCAACTTCACGCTCGACCTCAAGGCCTACCCCGTGAGCTCGCACTATGCCGTCAACCTGCTGCTCGGCAACCGCGCGGGCTACCCCTACCCGCTCTGCACCACGCCCAAGGGCGCCGTCGACGGCCTCGGTCGCGGCTCCTTCCGCGCCACCGGCGGCGAGCAGGTCCTGGCCACCCGTTGCGTGCTCGACCCCTCCCAGAACGGTGAGCCCGAGAACCGCCAGTTCTATCTCACCGAGGGCGGCAAGCAGATCTTCTACTCCGCCGACGTCCACTCCAACGTGAAGTCCGCCACCTGCACGCACTCGCAGGGCTGGACGCGCATCAACTACGTCACCGAGGACGGCCTGGCCATCGAGCGCACCATCTTCATCCTGCCGCAGCAGCCGGGCATGCCCAGCGCCGTGGAGGCCCAGCGCGTGACCGTGGAGAACCTCGGCGACAAGCCGCGTGACCTGCGCATCGTCTTCACCGGCTCCTTTGGCTTCATCGGCGCCGACACCATCGCCAACGACATCATCTACGCCAACATCGTCCAGGAGTCCGAGGTCGTCTATGACGATGAGGCGCCCATGGCCCTCACCCTGTGGCCCAAGCCCGCCCAGGAGCGCAACAAGAAGCGCTTCGCCCTCATCCTCAAGGACGGCGAGGGCATGGACGAGTACTGCACCTCGCTCGCGGACTTTTTGGGTGACGGCACCCTCGAGCACCCCGAGCTGCTGGGCCACCTCCCCTGTGCCCTTTCCCGCAAGATGGCACCCTTCTTCGCGCTCGCCAAGTCTTTCTCGGTTGAGCCCGGTGCCACGGCCGTCGTCGATGAGTTCGTTGGCATGAGCGGCGCCGACGGCGACGACGTCCCCTTCGCGAGCGCCCTTCCCTCGCTCGTGGAGGCCTATCGCGAGTCCGCCGCCCTGTCCCGCGCCCTCACCGGCGTGAAGACCTTCTGGGCTCGCTACACCAACTACCTGCAGATGCAGTCTGGCGACGAGAAGTACGACGCCTATATCTCGCACAACCTGCCCTTCCAGGTGCTCTACCAGACCTACGTCTCGCGCGCCTTCGCCTGGACCCAGAAGTCCTACCGCGAGATGGGCTTCCGCGAGATCCAGGACATCTACGCCTCTATGTACTACCTCTCCGCGATGGGGGAGAACGACCTGGTGCGCGACCTGCTCTCCAACTGGGTGCGCCAGGTGTGGGAGATGGGCTACGCCTACCACGACTTCACCTTCAAGGGCAAGGAGCCGGGCGACTGCTCCGACGACCAGCTCTGGCTCTTCCAGGCGGTCTACCGCTACGTCACCATCTCGGGTGACGCGGACTTCCTCACCACCGAGTTTGAGATTGCCGGCACCGACGGCAAGAAACGCACCCTCTGGGAGACCCTCAAGGCCGCCCTCACCTACTCGGGCTGCATCAGCGTGGGCAAGCACGGCCTGCCGCTGCTCGACAAGGCCGACTGGAACGACACCCTGCGCCTGGACAAGGTGGTCTACAAGGGGCCCCAGAAGGAGGAGCTCTACCGCAAGCAGCTGGCCGAGAAGGGCCAGGAGTGGGGCGTGGCCTGGGAGAACGACCTCACCGAGTCCGTCATGAACGCCTGCCTGCTCAAGATCGCGGCAGACGAGTTTGCCGAGATGGGCGCCCTGGTGGGCACGCCAGAGGCCGCCGCCGACGGTGCATGGGCCCGCGAGATGTCCGAGCGCGTGGCCACTTCCATGCAAGAGAATGCCTGGAAGACCGACTACTTTGCCCGCTGCCTCATCAACAACGAACGCGAGGGCGGCTACACCTACCTCGGCTCCACCGGCGACCGCCTCGCCGGCGACCCGGACGCCCCCGGCACCTACTTCCTCAACTCCTACAGCTGGTCGATCCTGGCCGGCGTCGCCACCGAGGAGCAGATCGCCACGATGCTCGGCGTGGTGGAGAGCCGCCTCAAGACCCAGGCGGGCCTCAGGCTCTGCACCCTCGTTGACTTCGACCGCCTGGGCGTGGCCACCGGCACGGCGCTCTACTTCCCCGGCGACCGCGAGAACTCCGGCGTGTTCAAGCACGCGGCCATGATGGCCACCGTGGCCTCGCTCAAGGCCGCCAAGACCGTGAGCTCGCCTGAGCTGGCGTCTCGCCTCTCCGAGCTGGCCTACTTCATGATGGACCGCACCTACCCCTACAAGGCGCAGGAGAACCCTTACGTCCTCAAGGGCAACCCGCGCTTCTGCACCCAGTACAACAACTCCCAGACCGGCGAGAACATCGCGCCTTTGCTCTCCGGCACCGCCTCGTGGCTGACGCTTGCCACCTACGAGACCACCGGCGCCCTCGTGGGCCGCGAGAAGCTCACCTTCAACCCGGTCCTTCGTCCCGGCCAGAAGAACCTGTCCTACACGCTCGGCCTGGGAGACGCGCACGTGCGCGTGAACGTCGAGTCTGCCTCCGGCGCCATCCGCGTGGGCGACGCCACCACCTTCACCTATGACGGCATGCCGTGCGACGGCTGCGTCGATCGCCCGGACGCGGGCGAGCACGTCGTCGCCATCACGCTGTAAGCAACAGAGAAAGGAGAGGAAGGAAGGCGTTTGCGCGGACGTGGGCCCAACGCCCGCGCAAATGGCAGTAAAAATTTAGCGTGCATGCACAAGGCACGTTTTTGAGCACAAAGATGGGAGGGTGAACATGAAGAATTCCGAAACCGCGGCGCTTACGGCCGAACCTGCGAAGGCCAAGCCCAAGACGATGCAAGACCACGTCCTGTACCACGTCATGCGCGTCGCCACCATCCTGGCCGCCGCGTCGGTTTTCTACTCCGGCCTCAACCCCGCGAGGGTCACGACCGCCATTTCAAGCAACGTTTCGCTCTTTACCGCCTGCATCTCTCATGAGGCGCTCGTCGGCCAGATTCCTGACCGCGTTCTCAAGAAGACCGCTATCACCGGCACCACGTTCACGATGCTGCAGGTCGCCTGCGCCGTGATCATCGCCGGCATCATCATCACCGCCGTGGGCGCCTGCATGTCGTACGGAAACAAGCGCATGCGCCTGCGCGGCCTCAAGTTCCCGCTCATCGGCGCGGCGGCCATGGCGGCCGGCCTCGTCGGCGTGGGCGCCATCTACGGCGTCATCGCCAGCGCCGACTCCAGCAAGGTCCCGGCCGTGCTGCCGGGCTCCTACTTCTTCTTCGTCGTCCTCGTCCTCGCGATGGTGGGCTGCACCATCGCCCTGTTCAAGGCTGAGAAGGAAGATCCCGAGCCCGTCGAGGACAAGATGGAGATGCAGGAGAAGTACCACCTGTTCCTGCTCTTCGTCCCCATCATCGCCCTGGCCTTCCTGTTCTGCTACCTGCCGCTGTGGGGCTGGCGCTACGCCTTCTTTGACTACAGCGCGGGCGGCGAGCTCAACGCCGAGAACTTCGTGGGCCTCAAGTGGTTCACGATCCTGTTCCAGAACGACACCACGCGCGGCGACGTCATCCGCGTGATGACGAACACCCTGGCGATGTCGGGCCTGGGCATCCTGACCTCCTGGATCCCGATGGTCTTCGCCGTGTTCCTCATGCAGGTGCCCTCCAAGGGCTTCCGCCGCTTCGTCCAGAACTTCACGACGGTGCCCAACTTCCTGGGCTGGTCCATCGTCTACGCCATCGCCATCGCGATCTTCTCCACCGACGGCTTCATCAACAACTTCCTCAACAACATCTGCGGCATCGCGGCCAACACCAACTACCTCATGAGCGGCTCGCACATGTGGCTCAAGATGCTGCTCTGGGGCATGTGGAAGGGCATCGGCTGGTCGGCCATCATCTACATCAGCTCCATCACGGGCATCGACCCGGGTCTCTACGAGGCCGCCGAGGTGGACGGCGCCGGCCGCTTCCAGAAGATGTGGCACGTCACCATCCCGCAGCTCATGCCCACGTTCTTCGTGCTGCTGCTCATGAGCATCGCCAACGTGCTGTCCAACGGCATGGAGCAGTACCTGGTCTTCTCCAACGCCGCCAACTCCGGCGCGCTCGAGGTGCTCGACCTCTACGTCTACAACCTCGGCATCGGCAACGGCCAGATCCCCATGTCCACGGCCATCGGCATGTTCAAGTCCGTCGTTTCCGTCGTGCTCCTCTTCGCCGCCAACGGCGCGTCGAAGAAGCTCCGCGGCGAGAGCATCATCTAAGGGAGGCGAGCGGAAAAATGGCAAAGCGCATCAACGGCGGTATCCAGTACAAGCAGACCCCGGGCGACGTGGCCTTCAACGTGATCAACGTCACGGTGTTCGCGCTCTTCACCCTGCTGTGCATCTTCCCGTTCTACTACCTGTTCATCAACACCATCTCTGACAACAGCCTCGTTGCCGCCAACCAGATCACCTTGCTTCCCCAGGGCATCCACTTCGAGAACTACATCGCCCTGAAGGACGTCAACGACTTTGGCAACGCGGTCGTGGTCACCGTGGCGCGAACCGTCATCGCAACCTCGCTCATGGTGGTCATCTCGGCCTTCGCCGGCTACCTCACCACCAAGCGCGAGATGTGGCACCGCAGCTTCTGGTACCGCTTCCTCGTGGTGACGATGTACTTCAACGCGGGCACCATCCCCTGGTACCTGAACATGCTGGGCCTGGGCCTCACGGACAACTTCTGGGGCTACATCCTGCCCGCGCTCGTCTCGCCCTACAACATCATCCTGGTCAAGACCTACATCGAGTCCATCCCGGCCTCGCTGGAGGAGTCGGCAACCATCGACGGAGCCTCGGTCATGCAGGTGTTCACCAAGATTGTCCTGCCGCTGTCCAAGCCGATCCTGGCCACCATCGCGGTCTTTGGCGCCGTGGCCAACTGGAACTCGCTGCAGGACTCCCTGATCCTCATGTCCAACTCGCCGCAGCTCTACACCCTGCAGCACCGCCTGTGGATCTACCTCAACAGCTCGTCCAACCTGGCCGCGTCCATGACCACCGGCGGCGGCACCGCGGCGGCCACGCTCAACACCAAGGTCATCAAGTACACCATCAGCATGGTCACCATCATCCCGATCATGCTCGTCTACCCCTTCATGCAGCGCTACTTCGAGGAAGGCA